>DASRBR010000375.1:0-6791 GCA_035653495.1 Verrucomicrobiia bacterium | reverse complement strand
CGCTGGTTTGGTAGTCTGGCCCGATGTCAGGTTGGTTATTCCGCTTGCTATGGTCAGGAGAAAGCTGGCTGGGCCTGCTCCCGTTGGCGCTGTTTTTCATTTTCCAACTCTGGATGTGCATTGATGCCATTCGCCGCGGCGAATGGTTGTGGGCGGTGTTCATCTGGTTTTTTCCGATGATCAACGCGGTGCTGTATTATTTCTTTGTTTATCGCGCGTCATCACCCACCCGCGGCTTTGATTTGCCCGGCGCGCAGAACCGCAAACGCATCAAGGAACTGCAGGCGCAAATCCACCATCTCGACAAAGCGCATCATTGGTTTCAGCTTGGGGACATTTATTTCCAGCAAGGCAGGCTGGAAAAGGCCGAGGCGGCCTACCGTGCTTCACTTGAACGGGACCCGAATGATATTGATGCCCGAGCGCATCTGGGCCAGTGCCTTTCGCGCGAGAAAAAAGCTGCCGAGGCGCGGCCATTATTGGAGGGTGTTTGCGCCGAAAATCCCAAGCACGATTACGGCTATTCAATGATGGCGCTTGCGGAAACTTTGACGGCGCTCGGCGAGCCCAAGGCGGCGATTGACATCTGGCGCCAAGTCACCGAGAACCACCAGTATCCCCGCGCCAAGGTGCAGCTCGCGGAACTTTACTTAAACGAAAACAAGATGGAACTGGCCCGCGCGGAATTGAATGATGTGCTATCAGATGATGTCCATGCTCCGGCGTTCCAGCGCAAACGCGACCGCGTCTGGGTGCGGCGCGCGCGCAAACTTGCGGCGAAGATCAAAAGTTAGCGTCCACAAAGCATCGTCGCGTCAGCGCTTCAGGTCTTTTGCGCAATCAACGTCAAACGCTGCCACCACCAAACGATTTTTCCCTCTTCTTCGCCGAGCTTGAACAATCGTCTGGCGGATTGCGGCGCATTGGCAACCAGTTCCAAAACCTGCATGCGGTTTTCCGGCGAAGTTGCCGCGGTTTCAAAATACCAGTTCAGGTCAGGCTGCTTGAAAGGTTGCAATTCGGCGCTCAAGACTTTAAGACCTCTCGACTGACAAAGCTCGCTCCAGGCGCGCGGCGTCAGGAAACGATGATGACTCGGATCGCGCAGCTTTTCGACTTGATGCAGCCACGCTTCGGCTTCCGGTTCATCGTCGGCAACCGAACCGTCAATCAATAGAAAATATCCGCCACGCTTCAACACGCGCGCGGTCTCGCGAATGAAATCCGGCGGCGAGCTGAAATGATGCGGCGCGACGCGGCTGGTGACGAGATCGAACGAATTGTCGGCGTATGGCAATTGCTCGGCTGCGTGCTGACGCGTGTCCACCTTGAAGCCGCGCTCCGCTGCGGTTTTCGCGGCGCGCTCAAGCATCGGTTGCGCGATGTCCGTCAATATGACTTCATGGCCAAGGCTTGCCAGGAACAAACCCGTGTGCCCTCCTCCAGTCGCAACGTCCAAAACGCGCGCCGTTGAGGGAAGTTTCAATTGTTCCACTGCGGCGCGAACGTCCTCGACATTTTCCAGGATGTGTCCCCGCCCATAGCGATGGCTTTGTTTGGCGAACTGTTCTTGCGCGGCTTTTTGGACATCATCAAGTTTCATGGCATCATTCTATGCTTGAAATGGCTTTGCGCAACATAGCTTGCGTTGGCCGCAATCCATGATTCGGTGGTTATCACCGCTTTCCTGTGTTATCAATAAGGCAACATGTCGCAACCTTTTAAGATCACTTCGAAGATACGCCTGCGCGATTTCAATCCCGGTTTCCATGATGGCTTGAACAAGGAAGAAACGCGCGAAGAAACGACGCGCTTGTGCATGCGCATCGGGGAATTGCAACACCTTCTTTACGCGAACAGCTCGCATTCGATCATTTTGCTGCTGCAAGGGATGGACACCAGCGGCAAGGACGGCGTGGGCAAACGTCTCTTCGAATTTGTTCCGCCATCCGGCGTTGAAACCGCGAATTTCAAAACACCGAGCAGCGAGGAACTGGCGCATGATTTTCTCTGGCGCATCCACAAGGCCACTCCGCAATACGGCCATATCGGCGTGTTCAATCGTTCCCAGTACGAAGACGTTTTGATCGTGCGTGTGCTGAACTTGCAACCCAGGAAAGTCTGGTCGAAGCGCTACGACCAGATCAACGCCTTCGAAAAGATCCTGACGGAAAACAACACGGTGGTACTGAAATTTTTCCTGCACATCAGCAAAAAGGAGCAAGGCAAACGGCTGGAGGCGCGGCTCACGGACACCACGAAGAACTGGAAGCTGGAACTCAACGACATCAAGATGCGCTCTTACTGGAAGGATTATGAGAAGGCTTACGAAGACGCCATCAATTGTTGCAGCACCAAATATGCGCCCTGGCACATCGTTCCCGCCGACCATAAATGGTATCGCGATTACGTGGTCGCGCGGGAATTGGTGAAGGCTCTGGAAAAATTAAAAATGAAATGGCCGAAGCCGAAGGAAGACTTGGCGCGGATCAAAATCAACTAGCGCTTCGAATTTGAAATCTCAAATTGATGATTTCAAATCACGAATGCGTGCGCCGTTTGACTTTTAATTGCGCAAGCGAATGCGCCAACGCCGCTTTGACCATGGCCTCTTCCTCGTCATCCAGGCGCTCGGTCAAGCGCGCTTCGGCGCGGCGGCGCGCTTCCTCGGCCTTGGCTTCGTCAATGTTCTCAGCGCGAATGGCCATATCCGTCATCACGGCCACGCGTTCGCCGGTGATTTCCACAAACCCTTCACCAACGGCCAGGAAATAATCGCGTCCGCCTTTGCGCACGGAAATTTCGCCCGCAACCACCTGCGCCATCAATGGAACGTGATTGGGATAAATTCCCATCTCGCCTTCCACCGCGGGCAGAGTGACCATTTCCACATCTTCGGAATAGGTCTTCGCGTCCGGCGTTACGATCTCAAGTTTTAGCGTGTTGGCCATTGCTTTGGTGGATGGATGATGGTGGATTGTTGATGGTGAATGGCTCTGAACCATCAACCATCAACTCAAAATCACCATCAACCTTCTTTAATTTCGTTGATGCCGCCCTTCATGTAGAAATTGCCTTCGGGCACGTCGTCGTGCTTGCCTTCCAGGATTTCCTTGAAGCTCTTGACCGTCTCGGCGACGGGGACCTGCTTGCCTTCGCGCCCGGTGAACACCTGCGCGACGGTGAACGGCTGGCTCAGGAAGCGCTGTATCTTGCGCGCGCGGAACACGGTCAGCTTGTCTTCGGGTGAAAGTTCGTCCATGCCCAAAATCGCGATGATGTCCTGCAAATCCTTGTAGCGTTGCAACACACGTTGGACGCCGCGCGCCACATCGTAATGTTCCTGGCCGACGATTTCCGGCGTCAGGGCGCGGGAATTCGATGCCAGCGGATCCACAGCCGGGAAAATGCCCAATTCCGCGATGGATCTTTCCAAAACGATGGTCGCATCCAGGTGCGCAAAAGTGGTCGCGGGCGCGGGATCGGTCAAGTCGTCCGCCGGCACATACACGGCCTGGAACGAAGTGATTGAGCCTTTTTTCGTCGAGGTGATGCGTTCCTGCAAATCACCCATTTCCGCGGCAAGGGTCGGTTGGTAACCGACGGCGCTGGGCGTGCGGCCCAGGAGCGCGGAAACTTCGGAACCTGCCTGTGAGAACCGGAAAATATTATCAATGAACAGAAGCACGTCCTGGTTCTTTTCATCGCGGAAATATTCCGTTATGGCCAGACCGGAAAGCGCCACTCGCAAGCGCGCGCCGGGCGGTTCGTTCATCTGGCCGTAAACCAGCGCGATACGCGAACCTTCCTTGAGGATGGGCAGGCCGTTCGGGCCTTTTTTCATGTGGCCTTTTTCGTCTTCCTCAACCTTGAGCACCTTGGACTCGATCATTTCGTTGTAAAGGTCGTTGCCTTCACGGGTGCGCTCACCCACCCCGGCGAACACCGAGACACCACCGTGCAGCTTGGCGATGTTGTTGATCAACTCCATGATGATGACCGTTTTGCCGACGCCTGCGCCCCCGAAAGCGCCGACTTTTCCACCTTTAAGGAACGGGCAGATCAAATCCACGACCTTGATGCCGGTGGTCAACACCTGCGGCGAGGTGGTCTGGTCCACCAAAGGCGGCGCGGGGCGATGGATGGGATAACGCTTGTCAGCCTTGACCGGGCCCTGTTCGTCCACGGGCGAACCGGTGACGTCAAGCACGCGGCCCATGACGCCTTCGCCCACAGGCACGGATATCGGGGCGTCGGTGTCAACCACCTCCATGCCGCGCTTGAGGCCTTCCGTTGAGGACATCGCAACGGTTCGCGCCCAGTTGTCGCCCAAATGCTGCTGCACTTCGAGCGTCAGCTTCACAGGATTGCCTTGAACGGTGAAGTCCACCGTGCAGGCGTTGTAAATCGCGGGCACGTGTTCGGGAAATTCGACGTCCACGACCGGGCCGATAACTTGAACGATTTTGCCTTTATTCATGATGATCTGGTGTTAACTCATCGCCATGGCGGCGCTGGTGATTTCCAAAAGTTCCTTTGTGATGTTCGCCTGGCGCAACTTGTTGTATTCGAGCGTCAGGTCCTTGATGATCTGCTTGGCGTTGTCAGTGGCGTTCTTCATCGCCACCATCCGGGCGCTGTGCTCGCTGGCCTTGGCCTCAAGCAGCACCTGGTAAACGCGAAAATTCAAATAATGCGGCAGCAACGCGCCCAACACCGCGTGGATGCCAGGCTCAAAAATAAATTCCAACGTTCCCTTAGTCAGCTTTTCCTCATCGTGCACATTAGTGCCGACGCCCTTGACTTCCGCAACCGGCAAAAACGGAATGACTTCGGGTTTTTGATTCAATGTGGAGATGAAATTCGTGTACAGGATGTCCACCTGGTCCACTTCACCCTTCAGGAACATGTCGCGCGCGAACTTTGAGATGGCCCGCGCTTCAGCAAACAACGGCGCGTCCTTGTAAGTGAATTCAGCGGCGAGGTTCCGCTTTGTGCGCGCGATGAATTGCGAGCCTTTTTTGCCGGCGGTGACATAGATGGTCGTGTCGCGGTCAAACTTCGCCGCTTCACGGCTCAAATTGCTGTTGAGACCGCCGCACAAACCTTTGTCAGTGCTCACTAAAATGAGCGCGCGTTTTTTCACGTCGCGCTTCTCCATGAGCGGGTCCTGAATGTCCACGCTGCTGCCGGTGACCTCGCCAAGGACCTCATTCATCAATGTGGCATAGGGCCGTCCCGCCAACGCGGCCTGCTGGGCCTTGCGCATCTTTGACGCAGCGACCATCTGCATGGCCTTGGTGATCTGGGCCGTGTTCTTGACCGACTTGATGCGGCGGCGTATGTCGCGTGTGCTGGGCATGTCAGTTTTTCTTTATTCGATACTTCACCGCATTTTCTTTGGCGTGGAAACCAATTTCACGTTGAGGCTTGGGCGCTGCAGGGTCGAGCAGAAGGCGAATGGCTTCGAATAATTCTGCTATTGTTTCATCGTGTCCATTCAGGCGATTTTCCAACTCAGCAAATTTTTTTGCGAGATCTGCGTTGGCCGAAAGCTGCTCTCGCAGATAGAAGAACGCATTCACGATTCTTACACTTGCAGCCACGGCTACCGGGCTCTTCAAGACACATGCAAGCATCACTGCGCCATGTTCGGTAAAAACCCAAGGCAGGCTTTGTCGCCCACCTCGACCTTTTCTTGATATCGCAAATTGCGATGTCAAAGTTGCAAATTCTTGACGCGTAAGCTGATATGCAAACGTATCCGGAAAGCGTTCACGATTTCTTTTAAACTGCTCGTTCAAACGCATTGTGGAAACTCCATAAATGCGGTCCAAATCAGAATCCAGCATCACGCGCTTTCCTCGAATGAAATGAACCATCGGCGTCATTTCTTCGTAAGCAATTGCTGGTTCGTTGGCCATAAACATAAGTCACTCAGACGCGGGACAGTTTATTTATACGTCTGCTTGAACTCGGTCACTGCTGCCTTCAAATCTGCGATCAATGCATCGGACAGAGCTTTTTCCTTGAGGATTTTGCCCATCAAATCCGCTTTGCGGCTGGTCAGGTAATCCGTCAGCTTTTTCTGGAAATCCTTTATCTTGTCCACTGGCACATCATCCATGAACCCGTTCTGGACGGTCCATAAAACCGCAGCCTGCACCTCGACGGGAACGGGGTTGTATTGCGGCTGCTTGAACACTTCCACGATTCGCTTGCCGCGTTCGAGTTGCGCCTGCGTCTTGGCGTCGAGATCGGAACCGAACTGCGCGAATGCGGCCAATTCACGGAATTGCGCAAGATCGCCCTTGATGCGCCCGGCGACTTGTTTCATCGCCTTGATCTGCGCCGCGGAACCGACGCGCGACACGGACAAACCGACCGAGATGGCCGGGCGAACGCCTTGATAGAACAAGTCGGTTTCCAGATAAATTTGGCCGTCGGTAATGGAGATGACGTTGGTCGGGATGTAAGCGGAAACGTCGCCAGCCTGCGTCTCAATGATCGGCAGCGCGGTCAACGAACCATTGCCATAACGTTCGCTCACGCGGGCGGAACGTTCGAGCAGGCGGCTGTGCAAATAAAAAACGTCGCCCGGATAAGCTTCACGACCCGAAGGACGCTTCAAGACCAGCGAGACCTGGCGATACGCGACGGCGTGCTTGGAAAGATCATCATAGATGATGAGCGCGTCCATGCCGTTGTCCATAAACCATTCGCCCATGGCCGCACCGGCGAACGGAGCGAGATATTGGTTCGTCGCGGAATCCGAAGCGGCGGCAACAACC
>DASRBR010000374.1:0-3618 GCA_035653495.1 Verrucomicrobiia bacterium | reverse complement strand
GCGAAGTATCCTCAGTTGCGCAAGCCACCGCCCGCTCCCGCGCCAACCACTTCCGCCCCTGGCTTTACAATGCCGCCTAACATGAAGCAAGCGACCCCGACTCCGGCCAAGACTGGACCGACACCCAGTCCTACGCCCGCTGCACCCACATCCACTCCGGCAAAACCTGCAACTCCATCTACGAATACATAACTGAGATACAGGAGTGTTATGCGAACACATTGGAGTATGGGAGTAATGGTGTTTTGGGATAAAGTTATTGGGCTCCTTTCCTCCACCACTCCACGACTCCATCGCTCCATTTCCTTCTCATGAGATTAACGATTATCGGAACGGGTTATGTGGGGTTGGTGACCGGCGCCTGTTTTGCCGAAGTTGGCCACCACGTGGTCTGCGTGGACCGTGATGAGGCGAAGGTAAAAACTTTGAAATCCGGCGGCATGCCGATTTATGAGCCCGGTTTGGACGAGTTGGTGAAGAAGAATGTGGAAGCCGGACGGCTTTCATTCACCACCTCGACCAAGGATGGCGTGGAGAAATCGGATGTGATTTTCATCGCGGTGCCGACGCCGCCGTTGGCGGATGGTTCCGTGGATTTGAGCTTTATCGAAGGAGTGGCGCGGGAAATCGCCGCCTCGATGACCAGTTACAAGATCATCGTGGACAAAAGCACCGTCCCGGTGAAGACCGGCGACAAGGTCGCGGAAACCATCAAACGTTATTGCAAGGCGAAGGTGGATTTCGACGTCGCCAGCAATCCGGAATTCTTGCGCGAAGGTTTTGCCGTCGAGGACTTGATGCGGCCGGACCGCATTGTGATTGGAGTGCGTTCGCAACGGCCCGTGCCGGCGATGAAGGAAATTTACGAGCCGTTCGAAGCGCCCATCATCGTGACGGACATCAATTCGGCGGAATTGATCAAGCATGCAGCCAATTCATTCCTTGCGCTGAAGATTTCCTACATCAACGCCATCTCCATCATCTGCGAAGCCACCGGCGCGAACGTGCAGGAAGTGGCGAACGGCATGGGCATGGACGCCCGCATCGGGCGGCGATTTTTGGATGCGTCGCTCGGCTTCGGCGGCAGTTGTTTTCCGAAGGATTTGAGCGCGTTCATCAAGATTTCCGAGCAGCTTGGGTATCATTTCAGCCTGCTCAAGGAAGTGCAGCGCATCAATGCCGAGCAGATGGAACGTTTCGTCAAAAAAATCCAGGAAACGCTTTGGGTCTTGAAGGACAAAAAAATCGGCGTGCTCGGGCTGGCTTTCAAACAGAACACCGACGACATCCGGCTCTCTCCCGCGATCGAGTTGTGCCAACGTTTGCAAAAGGAAGGCGCGATATTGCGCGTCCATGACCCAAAGGCGATGGAAAAGGCGAAGGCGGTTTTGCAAAACGTCACTTACGTTGATGACATGAACGAAGTCGCCGAAGGATGTGACGCGCTGGTCATCGCCACCGAATGGCCGGTTTTCAAGAAGCTTGATTTGGAACGTGTGCGGCGGACACTCACGCATCCCATCATGTTCGACGGACGCAACCTGTTCAACGTCGAGGAAATGGAAAGCCTCGGATTCATCTACAAAAGCATCGGGCGCTGACCTGTAGCTGAAAACGGAAGTTTTCAGTGAACGAGCATGAGCACGAACAACGACAATCCGCGGGCGCCGGATGATTTGGTTGCAGCAACCGCCCCGCCCAGCCAGGCGCGGATGGTGATTGAAGTTTCGGCGGGTTTGGTTTTTCGCCATGGATTGTTGCTCATCACCCGCCGCCGCCCCGACGCGCATCTCGGCGGACTGTGGGAATTTCCGGGCGGCAAGGTGGATGCGAACGAAACCGCCGAAAATTGTTTGAAACGTGAGTTGATGGAGGAACTCGGCATTGAAGTGGAAATCAAGGAACTCATCGAAACCGTCGAGCACGATTATCCGGAAAAGTCAGTCCGATTGAAATTCTTTCGCTGTGAATGGTTGCGCAACGAGCCTCGCGCGATAGGGTGCGAAGATTTTGCGTGGATTGGCCGGCCTCAACTCGCCAACTACGCCTTTCCGCCCGCTGACGCCCAGCTCCTCACAAAACTCCAGAGCACGCCGGAGCTGTGGCGGGCGGGTTAAGCGCGGGACTGTTTCATGAAAACCGCGCTTACTTTTTTTGAGATTCCTGTGTTTCCAAAAAACGTCGACTGCGACTCGATTTGGAAATTTGCCATTAAAGTTCTCAAAGTTCATCCCCGATGGGAACTTGTTCAGGCGTGAGAAATGTCTTTACCAATTCTCCTTCTCCGCAAACGATCATTCCTGGGAATCGCTTGAACCATTGTGCAGCCGGAACCTCAGGCGCGGTATCCAGCCATTTGAGAAACAAGACTAGCTGCTCGGAAGTAACCTGCCGCTCCTGGATTCTTTCCAAGAGATGAGCAAAAAGAGGTCGCGGCAGATTTCGTCGGAGGACCTTGGGCATGGCTCATTCGCCATAGAATCCACGGGTCATTGCCGATTTCAGGCGGACGATTTCAGCCGGATCCGTGGAGTGGGCCAATTTATCTGCCAATTTGCCCAATTCTTCCGCAGTCAATGGGCGGGTCAATGCAAGCTCAAACGCAAATTGAATCACTTCCGCCTGCTCACCGGGCGGCAAATGTTTGATTTCGTCGATGACTTGAGCCGCGTTCATCTTTGCTTACGATTTACCGTAAAACTCCTCGACAACTTTCTTGAAATTATTTTCGCCGACGCGGACGATCTTCAACTCGCGCTGGGCGTTTTCTTCGGAATCGCTGGCGTGCGCAGCATTCACCATGATGGTCTGGCCAAATTCCCGGCGGATCGAGCCCGGTGGCGCTTTCGAAGGGTCCGTCGGCCCCAGCACGTCCCGGATTTTCCGCACCGCCTCAATCCCCTCGTAAACCAGCGCGATGCATTGCTCAGTTCCCGGCTGGTTCATCTGGCCTGGCTCGGTTTCCGAGGGTGCGCGGCCCGACATGAATTTCACGATGTTCTCAAATTGGTTGTCGCCGAACACCGGGCCTAAAATGTCGCCCAATTGCTTCTCCTCGGCCGGTGGAACTTTGAAGCCCAATTCCTTTTCAATCGCCACCTTGGCCTTGGACGCGACCACGTCCTTCAATCTCTCGCGCAACACTTCCTTTACCGGCCCGTAAAATTCCGACGCTTCGGCAACACTCATCCGGTGCACCTTGATGCCGACGATGTAAAGGCCGGTGCGCGAAAAGAAATCGATCACGTTGCCGGGACGGCCGGTCGGGAAACGAAAATTGTCCGGCTTAATCAATACCAACGTGCGTTGCGGCCTCTCACCGGGAGGATAACTCAACGTGTTTTCCACGATGCCGCCATCAGTGTCTGAAAAACGCGCCCACAACTTGGCTTTGACCTCGGCTTCCTCGACATTCGGCGCCGCCAACACCGCCGGCTCGAAATATTTCATCTGGCCTTTTTCGTCCATGACCAGGTCGCCGTAGGTGTCGCGGATAGTTTCGCCCGAGCAACGTTCGGCGCTGATGTTGCCGATCACCGAGCGCGTCTTGCGCACGGCATCGTCGCCCTTCAAAAGCAGCATCATCACCCGACGGCGACGGCCCGTCTTGGGGTCGGG
>DASRBR010000373.1:0-3713 GCA_035653495.1 Verrucomicrobiia bacterium | reverse complement strand
GAGTTTCCCGCAAAAACAAATGCCGCGGCGATCATCGAACACGCCGTCCTGCCGCATTGCCGCGAGTTTGGTTTGCCGTTCGCGCTGATGCCCGGCGTGCGGCGCGCGGTCAACCCGCAGCTCAAGCTGGCCGGCGACGGGGTTGGATTGACGGATTTGACGATGTTGCAAAATCTGTGCGCGCAATTTCCCGCGAACAAGTTCCTGGTGACGATTTTGGCGCGTGAGAACCAGCATGAGCTTTGCGTGCTCGCCCGCAAATTCCGCAACCTGCACATCTTCGGCTGCTGGTGGTTCACGAATGTGCCGCTGCTTGTGGAGGAGATCACCCGCATGCGGCTGGAGTTGCTGGGGTTGAGTTTCACGCCGCAACATTCCGACGCGCGCATTTTGGACCAGGTCGTTTACAAATGGCAGCACAGCCGGCGCGTCATCGCGCGCATCCTGGCCGCCCAATACACGCAGCTTGCCCAAAGCGGCTGGCAAACCAGCCGTGCCGAAGTGGAACGGGACGTGCAGCAATTGTTCGGCGGGGCGTTCGAAAAATTTTGTGCGCAATGAACGAAGAGATGACAGAAATGAGAATGCCCAATGACGTCAAAAACCCTTGTTGACGGCCAAAGACGGGAAAACGGGCCAAAAGTTACAAATAAAATGAGTTGTCGGTTTGCCCGACAAGCCGAAAAATCAACGGAATGGGGCTATTTCCAAGGCTTTTTGGGGGCACAATCTATGCTTTACAATTATTGGAAAGTAATATAATTTTACTTCCACTCAGCAGTCGTGTGTCCCAATGAAAACTCAAAACCATATAGTTTTCGGCGACCAACCCGCGAGGGGTGGGAGGACGTTTCGATTTTTGAGCCGTAAACAACGTCAGGGGTTCACCCTGATGGAATTGCTGGTGGTGGTGGCAGTTGTCTTGATACTTGCGGGGTTGCTCCTGCCTGCATTGGCGCGATCCAAGGCGCGTGCGTTGTCCATCATGTGCCGCAACAACACCAAGCAGCTTGCCTTTGCATGGACATTGTATTCGGATGATAATTCGGGACGCTTGGCATACAATCTTCCTCCCGGCCAGAACATCCTTTCCGGCGCGACGCTGCCTGCTCCCAATTGGATCAACAACGTGATGAATTGGGAATTGACCCCGGGTAACACCAACATTGATTTCGTCAACCAATCCATCATCGGCGATTACGCCAGCCGCAACGCCAATGTTTATCATTGTCCTTCGGACACCGCGTTGAGTCCCGCGCAAAAAGCCGCCGGTTGGGTGCAACGTGTCCGCAGCTATTCGATGAACGAAATGGTGGGTGATCCCGGCAGTTTCTTGCAGAACGGAATGAACATCTTCAATCCCGGTTATCAGCAATTTCTCAAAGAATCGGATTTTCGCGACCCGTCCTCAGTTTTCGTTTTCCTGGATGAGCATCCTGACAGCATCGAGGATGGATTCTTCGCCAACACAGCCACCGATCTGGAATGGAAGCATCTGCCGGCCTCGTACCACAATAACGGCGGAAGTTTTGCCTTCGCCGATGGCCATGCTGAAATTCATCGTTGGCAATGCGGCAGCACCATTTGTCCTCCCGTTCCCGGCGGCGCTCCCCTGCCCATCACCATCAGCCCAAATGACACAACTGATTTTGACTGGGTCACCAAGCACAGCAGTTTCTCAGTGAGATAACCAATCCACTGTCATTTCCTGACAGAAAATGCTCGTCAAACACCGCAGGCATGGCTATTCTGCCACAATCATGCTTGATGTTATGCGATCTAAATTCATTCGATTTGGAGGCCGTTTTCTGTATGGGACGTTGCTGATGGCGGGCGCTCAATGGGTTGGTGTCGGCGCATTATCGGCGCAACCAGTACAACCCGCCACTCCAGTCCCGGCGTTTGCCCCGCCTCATCCGCCACAACAACAACCCTCCCCGCTTGAGTTGTTGCAGTGGGATTCTGTCTTGAAGGAAATGAGCCCAAAACCCGGAGAACTCACAGCGAATTTCGATTTCAAGGTGTCCAATCCAACGGAACAAAACATTCTGATCGAACGGGTGCAGACGTCATGCGGTTGCACGGTGGCAAAACTTCCCGCACAACCCTGGGTCCTTGTTCCGCATACGAATGGAGAAATCAAGGTCACGGTCAATTTGATGGGCAAATCAGGGACCGTTTGGAAAACCATCACCGTTTACTCAACGAATAACATTCAGAAAATCCTGACCGTGAAGGTCAATCTGCCGGAAAATCCGCAAGTCACGAGAATGCGCAACCAGGCCATGGCTGCTGCCGATCCGCAGGCAATTTTCAGGGGCGATTGCGCCAAGTGCCATGTGGACAAAGGCAGAGGTTTGATGGGCAAGAAGCTTTACGTTGCGTCCTGCGGCATCTGCCACGAAGCCAATCCGCGCGCCACCATGGTGCCGGATTTGCATGCTTTGCCGCATCCGACGGATTACGCGTATTGGAAGCAGATCATCTCCGAAGGCAAGCCTCACACGATGATGCCGGGTTTCAGCAACAAGCACGGCGGCCCATTGACGGATGAGCAGGTTGACTCGCTGGCCAAGGTGCTGAACGAGGCATTTTCATCAAGCGGACGGATGCAGCCTCGCCCAAATCCAACGCCCACCAAGACCAGCGCCGCAACGACGCCTCGGCAGCCGATTCGCCAGTTTCCGCCTGCGCCGCCGGTCACGCAGAATTGATGTCTCGCATCACTCTGCTATTTTCGGATCGTAAAATCTAATTGTTCGGAAAACCGCCATGCCCATCCATTTGCCGCCGGTTTCAAGGCGCCGCTTCCTGGCAACTTCGTTGCTTGCCGGCGCCGGACTGATATTCCGCCGCAACCTGCTGGCCGCGGAAAAACCTCTTGATGAACATTTCTGGGCCTTGTTGTCCGATACCCATATCGCCGCGGACCGCAAGACGGTTGCCCGCGATATCAACATGACCGGGCATTTAAAAAGGGTCTGTAGCGAGGTGATTGCGGAGGCGTCGCGGCCTGCAGGTGTGATGGTCAATGGCGATTGCGCGTTCAACAGCGGCGAGCCTGGCGATTACGCAACGTTCACCGATTTATTGCAACCGTTGCGCGAAGCCGGAATGCCGCTTCATCTCACGGTTGGTAATCACGATGATCGCGAGCATTTCTGGAATTCGCTGGTTGAAGAAAAGAACGCCCCGCGTCCTCTCGCGAATCATAATGTGGCGTTGATTGAAACTCCGCGTGCGAACTGGCTCATTTTGGACTCGCTGGAAAAAACGCTTTCAACGCCGGGATTGCTGGGCGCAGCGCAATTGGAGTGGCTGGCGCGAACACTCGATGCGCACCCCTCCAAGCCGGCGTTGGTGATGGGGCATCATCAAACGGCCAATGGTGGCGACCCGAAATCCGGATTGAAAGACAGCGAGCAATTGCTGGAGATCATCCGGCCGCGCAAACAGGTCAAGGCTTACATTTATGGCCACACGCACGTCTGGCAGGTCAAGCAGGACGAAAGCGGCATCCATCTGGTGAATCTTCCGCCGGTGGCTTACGTTTTTGAAAAACACCAGCCCAGCGGATGGGTGCGGGCAAATCTTAAATCCGATGGCATGCGGTTGGAACTGCGCTGTCTGGATCGCACGCACAAGGCGCATGGGCAAGTGGTTGAATTAAACTGGCGGAAGGCATGACCGCTTTGCGGTTTTGGGCATCGCTT
>DASRBR010000372.1:0-3400 GCA_035653495.1 Verrucomicrobiia bacterium | reverse complement strand
CAACCGGACGGTTTGTTAAACTGCCCGATTCCGGCTGGGTGGAACTGGATTCCAACGCCGTTCAATCCGCGCACGAAACCATGGCTGACCTCGGCGTGGATGGATTGATACCGGTGCCGAATCGCATCGGGATCGAACAAGCGGCGCATCTGGGCGAGGAGGAGTTGAAGAAATTCGGCGACACTCCCCAGGCACAGGCCTTGCGCGAGCGATTGAAAGAATTCAAGGGCACGCCCGCGACGGAGTTGCCGAAAAGTATCAAGGCTGAATTGCGGCCATATCAAAAAGAAGGTTTCGATTTCCTTTGTCATCTAACGCAGATGAAACTCGGCGGCATCCTTGCCGATGACATGGGCCTTGGCAAAACGTTGCAAACGCTTTCGTGGCTGGCCTGGCTGCATGAAAGGCACGCGAACCAGCCCAAGCCCGCGCTCGTCATCTGCCCGGCATCGGTGCTTCACAACTGGCGGCGCGAAGCCAACCGTTTCGTGCCGCATCTCAAGATTCTCGTGCTCGAAAGCGGCGCGGCGCGCCACAATCTGCGCAAGCAAATTCCACAGCATGACGTGATCGTGACCAATTACGCGCTTTTGCGCCGGGACCTGGAGGCGCTGCAAAAATTCGCGTTTCGCGCCGTGATTCTCGATGAAGCGCAGTTCATCAAAAACCCGTCCGCGCAGGTGACGCAATCGGTCAAGCAATTGCGCGCCGATCACGCGCTCGCGCTCACCGGCACGCCGCTGGAAAACCGGCTGCTGGATTTGTGGAGCATCGTCGATTTCATCCAGCCCGGTTATCTTGGTTCCCAGGAACATTTCACGCAGACTTACGAGCCGCGCGGCGAAGACCCTGAAAATGCCCAGCGCATCGCGCGCCGGCGTCTTTCCGCAAAGCTGCGCCCGCTCATGTTGCGGCGGCTCAAGCAACGGGTCGCAAAGGACCTTCCGCCGCGCATCGAGGAACGGCGCGACTGCCATCTTGGCGACGACCAGCGCAAACTTTACCTGGCGGAATTGCGCCGCAGCCGCGAGCAGGTCATGCAAACCGTGGCCGAAAAAGGCCTCAACCAGAGCAAAATCCATGTGCTCGCCGCGCTCACGCGCCTGCGCCAAATCTGCTGCCATCCGCAATTGGTCGGCAACGATGCGGTTTCCGGCAAGACGGAAACGTTGTTCGAACTGCTCGATCCATTGGTGACCGACGGCCAAAAGGTGCTCGTTTTCAGCCAGTTCGTGCAGGTGCTGAAGTTGCTTGAAACCGAATGCCAGAAACGCGGCGTGCGCACGCATTTGCTGACCGGCCAGACCAAGCAGCGGCAGGAAGTGGTGAGCGCATTCCAAAATGATCCCAATCCCGCGGTGTTTCTCCTGAGCCTTCGCGCCGCCGGCACGGGGCTGAACCTCACCAACGCCAGCTACGTCGTGCTTTACGATCCATGGTGGAACCCGGCGGTCGAAGCGCAGGCGATCGACCGCTCGCATCGCATCGGCCAGGTCAACACGGTGAACGCATACCGTCTCATTGCGCCTGGAACCGTTGAGGAAAAGATTTGGGAACTGCAACAGAGCAAGGCGCAAACCATCGCCGATGTTTTGGGTGAGGAGGGATTTGCGCGGAGTCTTTCCAAGGCGGATTTGGAGTATCTCTTTTCCGAAGACTGAGCCTTATCATTACACAAAAAAGCCGGAAGAAAATCTTCCGGCCTGCACTCCTTTTCTGACAAATTCCTCAACTTATTGTTGTTGAGTAGTTATCTTCGGACATTCAATCACGAACTGCTGGCCTTGCAGCGATTGGGCCGTTTCGGGTTCCCAACCCAGTTGTGAGATGTCCTGGGGCACTTGTTTGATGTTGCCGCTCAAGTTGACCGTCTGGCCTGCACGAACTCCCTCCAGCGGCTTGTCACTGTGTGCATAGAACTTGGTTCCATTGTCCGCCTTCAGCATGATCAAATGGTCGTTTAACACCTGTTCAACGCGAACATTGGAAATGTTCACCTGCAGGCCGTAAAGGGACGACACATTTTGCTGATCGCTCAATTGGTTCAATTGAGTGATTGGCTGGCCTGTGGCTTCGCCGGTGGTTTGCCCATAACCGGCAGGTGGCGCTCCCTGGCCTTGCCACTGCTCGCTTTCACCGCGAAGGTTGGGTGAGATGGTCAAGTTTTGCGGATTGCCAACAGGTTCGGCCACGACATGCTCACTGCGCACCTGCGCGGGAACATTCATCTGTTGTGTGGTTTGCTGCCTGTGGATGACAACGCTGCCGTTCGGAACGATCTGAGTGGTCACGACCGGTTGTTCCTTCATTAGCGGAATGGTGATTTCGCCGCCTTGGAAGGGCGTATTCAACGCGGTGTTTGCGCCGGCTTCGGGCGCTCCGCCGCGAACGCGATCAACCGTAACTTGTTCCTCGCGGACCTGGACCGGCTCGTTGATGGTTTCGGTCTTCACGAATTTTCGGATGCGGACAGCGCCTTGATCAACTTGTTGCGTTCCGATCGAAGGCTGTTCTTTTTGTAGCGGAATGACCACGTCCCCGGTGCCAGTGTATTGTTGCCCCGCTTCTTGTCCGTATTCGGGTGCCACGCCGCCCGCCTCTGGCGCGTAGTTATACGATGTCTGCCTGCTGCAAGTGTGGCAACCTGCGGCAAGCGTTAGCGACGCAGCGACTGCTGCGGAGGTGATGAGTCTGTGCTTCGTAATCAATGGCTTCATATGCAATGATGGTTTCCTTTTCTTGTTAAGTTGCGGCTTAGGAGAATACAACTGAGTCCTTGATCTCTAATCTGACTAAAACCTCCTTGTCGGGATAACCGGAAACAATTGGGTGTTCACCTACCGGGTGAAAACCCGAAACTTATTAGGGCTGGTGGAAATCGTTCTTGTCATGTGCAAAATTTTTGTATGAAAACGAATAAATTATGGTTTTGGGCCTTGCTCGGCGCGTTTCTAATCGGCCTGAGCGGCTGCGTAGTGGAACCCGATCACGATCATTACCGGGGCGGCGGTTATTACGACTATGGGCATGGTTATGGGTATGACCATCAATATTGGGACCATGAACATGACCATGATTGGCGTTAGAAAGCCGTCATTTGGTCCTGCCGAGGCTTAAGACCACAAATATGAAACGCCGGTCACGAGATTGTGGCCGGCGCTTGCTTTTTCTAGAGCGGACTCCAGGTAGCCGCTAATTAACGTGTCCCTGGTGCCCCTCGCCTTCTCCTTGCGGCTCGCCGTGCTGATGATGTCCGTGATTGTGTTTGGATCCGGGCGGACAATTCTGCGGTGGCGCAGGCGTGGGAATCACTTTGATCTTCACCGGCTGTGAACAACCGCGCTTGCCGTTTTGATCAATTGCAACCGCTTCCAAAGAAAATTTGCCGGCAGGGACATTT
>DASRBR010000371.1:0-4258 GCA_035653495.1 Verrucomicrobiia bacterium | reverse complement strand
TGTCCTCGAAATCAAAAAAGAAAGATCCTTTCGAGCCGTTGATCTCGATCTCAATGTGGTTCTTGCGGCCGGGCGCAAAACGCGTGGCCTCGAGGTTCGCCACCGCGCCGTTGGTGAAATGGCCGATGAACACCGCCGAATCGTCCACCGTCACCTTGCCCATCTGCTTGCCCGTTTTGCCGCCGCCGATGCCCTGCCCTTTTGCGGAAGTGAGTAGCGGACGTTCCGTGATGAAGGTGTCCATCATGCCGCAAACTTCCTTGAATTCGCCGACGAGATAACGGCCCAAGTCAATGATGTGCGCATTGAGATCGCCGAGCGCGCCGCTGCCGCTGGCGCCTTTTTGCATGCACCAGATGAGCGGAACGTCCGGACTCGAGGCCCAATCCTGCCCGTAACGCGCGCGAAAATGATAAATCTTTCCCAGCACTCCTTCGTCAATCATCTTCTTCGCCTGCGCGATGGCGGGTATGCGGCGGTAATTGTGACAAATCATGTTCACCACGCCCGATTTCTTCACGGCGGCAACCATCTCCTCGGCCTGCTTGACGTTCATGGCGAGCGGTTTTTCGCAGAGGACGTGCTTGCCAGCTTTGGCTGCGGCGATGGAAATTTCGGCGTGCGATTCGTTGGGCGTGTTGACATCAACTATATCAATGTCCGGGCTGTTCACGACTTCGCGCCAGTCGGTCGAGGCCTTCTCCCAGCCGAATTGAACCCGCGCACCTTCAACCGCATCGGCATCGCGACCGCAGATCGTCACCATCTCGATGTTGGCCTTGAGAGGGAAAAAGCGGGGTGCCTGGCGCCAGGCATTCGAGTGCGCCTTGCCCATGAACCGATAACCGACCATCCCGACACGCAATATCTTTTTGCTCATACAAGAAAAATTTTACGCGCCAAAGGTTGCCAACTGGCAGATTTTTAGTCAAGCCGTTGGCGGTCAATGTGGGTTTTTTGTGACAACCTTCCGTCCCGAATGTCCTTCCATAGTGTCGCGGTCATATGCAGTCGCGAATGATATCCTTGTGCTGGTGGGGCGAGCGTACTCGCGAGCCGTCCTTACCTAACCCAGCAAGAACGAACTAAACAGCAGGAAAAACAGAGTGGCGCAACTTCGCTGCGCCAGCGGCTCGCGAGTACGCTCGCCCCACCAGCCGCAGGTTCGGAATCAGTGCTGGATTGTTCCAAAATCGCCGTTATATTTTTTTCATGTTTGAAACCATCAAGACCCAGTTGACGTCCGTGGCGGAGAAACTTGTCCATCTGCGGAGGTTTCTTTGACGTCCCCAGCACGCAAAAACGGCTGGCGGAACTGGATGCCTTGATGGCCGCGGACAATTTCTGGAACAACCGCGAGCAGGCCCAAAAGCTCATCGACGAATCCAATTCCCTGCGGAAAAAAATCGACCCGCTGCTCAAAGCGGAGGGCCAGTTGGAAGATTTTCGCGTCATGATCGAGCTGGCCGAGGCCGAGCCGGAAGCCGAGCAGGCAAAGCACGAAAAAGATTTGGAGCGCGACCTCGGCCAATTTTCCAAGGACCTCGAAAGTCTCGAACTCAAGGTTTTCCTCAATGGCCCTCACGACCACAATAATTGCATCCTGAGCATCAACGCCGGCGCTGGCGGCACGGAATCGTGCGATTGGGCGAACATGCTCTTGCGCATGTACCAGCGCTGGGCGGAATCGCGCGGCTGGCAGGTGGAGATCACCGACGCGCTGCCCGGCGAAACCGCGGGCATCAAGAGCGTCACGCTGTTGATCACCGGCGAGAACGCTTACGGTTTTTGCAAGGCCGAACGCGGCGTGCATCGGTTGGTGCGCATTTCGCCCTTCGATTCCAACAAACGTAGGCACACGAGTTTTGCCAGCGTGGATGCCATCGCGGAGATCGAGGAGGAAAGCGAAGTGCCAATCCCGCCCAATGAATTTCAGGTGGACACGTTCCGGTCCGGCGGCAAGGGCGGCCAAAATGTGAACAAGGTTGAAACTGCCGTGCGCATCACGCACATCCCGACTGGTTTGGTCGTCGCGTCGCAAAGCCAGCGTTCGCAACATCAAAACCGCGCGACGGCGATGAAGCTGTTGCTCTCGCGGATTTACGCGCAGCGTGTGGACGCGCAAAAGCAGGAGATGGAACGCTTTTACGGTGAAAAAGGCAGCGTTTCATGGGGCAACCAGATACGCAGTTATGTGTTCCAACCCTATCGCATGGTGAAGGACTTGCGCACCGGCGTGGAAACGAGCAATGTGCAAGGCGTGATGGACGGCGATTTGGACCCGTTCGTGAACGGCTGGCTGCGCGCGGGCTGTCCGACCAAACGCATGCAGGGCATCAAAGACGATGAGGAATGATCTTAACCGCGGAGACGCAGAGGCGCAGAGAAATAGATGAAAACCAAATTAACTCTGTAGTTCTCTGCATCTTTGCGCCTCTGCGGTAAAATACATTTGTGAATATCCTCGACAAAATCGTAGCGCAGAAAAAGATTGAGATTGCGCAATTGCCGCAACGCTCGATTACCGCCGCTGATTTAAAAGAGGCGATTCGCACGCGGGGCGGTGTTCGGGATTTTGAGAAGGCGTTGCGCCATCCGCGACATGGCAAGATTGGTCTGATCGCCGAGGTCAAAAAGGCTTCGCCATCGGCGGGAATCATCTGCAAGGATTTCGACGCCGAACGCATCGCCAGCCAATATGAAGCCGGCGGCGCGGATTGTCTGTCCGTCCTGACGGACGAGCAATTTTTTCAAGGTTCGCTCGATTATTTGAAACGCATCCGCCAGCGCGTCAAAATCCCATTGCTGCGCAAGGATTTCATCATCGATGAGCGGCAGATCCTGGAAGCCGTTCAATGGGGCGCGGATGCGATTTTGCTCATCGTGGCAATCCTCACCGATGCTCAACTGAAACAATTTCATTCCCTCGCCACCGAAGCGGGACTGACGGCCTTGGTCGAAGTGCATGACGAATCCGAGTTGAAACGCGCGTTGGCCGCCGGCGCAAAAGTCATCGGCGTGAATAATCGCGATCTCAAGACTTTCAAGGTGGACCTCGCCACAACGGAAAAACTCGCAAAACAGTTGCGCGATGCGCCTGGCGGAAATGAAAAATTGCTCGTGGCCGAAAGCGGTATCCACGCGCGCGCGGACGTCGAGCGCCTTGCCCAATGCAGCGCGCACGCCATTCTCGTCGGCGAATCGCTGATGAAACACGCCGACATCGCCGCCAAAATCTCGGAATTATTGGGTTGATGCCTCGCAACTCTTCTGTCTTTTAGCGTTTTTTTAACGGTTTTCGACTGGCTTTTGACTACCCAGGCGCGGCGATGGAAGTCACGTTGGGGATGTAATGAACCGCATCCTTGATCCAGTCGCACCGGCGTCGTTCGATAAGCGGCGAAAGACAGATCGCACGCCTGTCATTTTGGTGGCTTTGGATATGTCGCGGTTTTCGTGGGAGGCGTTGCGGATGGGAATGCGGCTTGCGCAGGAATCGCGCGGCGAGTTGGTGCTGCTCCATGCCGTGCATCTGTATCTCGCGCCATACAGCCCGGCGAATGTGGCTGCGCTCGGGGCGCATCTGCGGGATGAAGCGCAGAAAGAATTGGAACCATTTCTGTCCTTGGCGCGTTCAGCGGGGCTGGAAGCTACATCAATCGTCGAAAGCGGGCCGCAGGCTGAAACGATTTTGAAAGCGGCAGCGTCGTCGGGCGCGGACGTGATTGTGCTGGGTTCGCATCCACGCGGATTTTGGTCGCGGTTTTTTCGACGACGCATACGCGAGCAAGTGATTAGCGGTTCGAATTGCCCGGTGCTGGTGGTAAAAAATTCCCTCAAAAAAAATTGCCTGAAAAAAATTTCTGTAATTTGAACAAATTGTGTCGCTCGGCGTCAAACCTACAGCGAGAGAGCACGCATGAGCGACATCAATTACATCCTAAGCACGCTGGCAGAAGACCCGGGCCGATGGGTCACGCTTCTGGAATACGCCTGCGTCTGCACGCTGCTCATGGCGCTTTTGAGGGATTCCACTCTTCGCCGACGCGATCGCGACCTTGCCCGCCAGAAAAGCACTGTCCAACAAGAGGACAAAATCAAGGGCAAGTAAGGCTCGCCACGTTTCCTTCTTTAATCCAACGAGGGATTGAACACGGAAGAGGAAATGAATGAAGAAGGAACTCAGGAACTCATGAAGCGGAATTCTTTGAATGGAAATCCATTCTTTTCCTGAGTTCTTGAGTTCTTACTTCGTTTT
>DASRBR010000370.1:0-3297 GCA_035653495.1 Verrucomicrobiia bacterium | reverse complement strand
ATAATGAGAATGATGCCGCCGATGAGCGCGACGCGTTGGTGTCGCAAACGCCGCCAGAAAACGCGCCAGGGAGATTCGATGACTTCTTCCTTTTTCGCGAGCGATTCAGATTGGAGATTTTCCGCCGTGGTTTCCATTTATTTCAACCGGATTCTTGGGTCGCTCCATGCCAGCAGCAAATCCGCCACAAAATTTCCCGCCACCAAAAGCACCGAGGCCATCACCACGCTGTCCACCACCAGCCGATAATCCTGCGTGAACAACGCCTCCATCGTGAGCCTGCCCAACCCGGGCCAGGCCATGATATTTTCCACGATGAACGCGCCGCTCAGCAATCCGGCGAGCGAATAGCCAAAAATCGTCAGCAGCGGATTGATGGCGTTGCGCACAGCGTGTTTGTAAATCACCCATCCTTCCCGCACACCCTTTGCCCGGGCGCTTGTGACAAATTCCGCGCGCAGCGTGTCCAGCAAGTTCCCACGCATTTGCCGCATGATTCCCGCCAAATCCCCCACGCCCAGGACGATCACCGGCAAAATCAAATGATGCAGCCGGTCCCAAATCTTTTCGCCTGGCGACATCAAGTCGTAAAGCGTGCTTTGCGCTCCGCCCACCGGGAACAGTCCTGTCGAAGCAGCGAACATCAACGCAAGCAGAGCCAGCAATACATCCGGCACAGACAATCCGACAAACGCAATCAGCGAGCAGAGCCGGTCCACCCACGAATCTTTTTTTACCGCTGCCCATATCCCAAGCGGCACCGCAACGCACCAGGCCAGGATGGTCGCCCCGAGCGAAAGCAAAAAAGTGTTCCACAAACGGCTCACGATGAGCTGGCTCGCTGGAATTTTGTAAGCCAGGGAATAACCGAGGTCTCCATGCAAGGCATCCTTGAGCCAGTAGCCGTATCGGACATACCATGGCTGATCGAGATGTTCGCTTGCCCGAAGTTTCGCCAGCATTTCCGGCGAGATCTGCGGGTTTTGGGCAAGTTGCGTGTAATAATCTCCGGGCGTCAGCGACATCAGGAGGAAGGTCAGCAGCGAAACGCCCAACAGAATTGGGATCAAATGCAGCAGACGTTTGACAATGTATGACAACATCACCCGTTAATAGAAAATCCAGGACACAACAACGCCGACAATTATTAGCACTGATGAATCATTACTATGAAGCATCATAGATTCAATATGCTCATGCTGCAACCTGTCTTGGGCAAGCAGATTGTGACTTCACGATTATCAAAGCGATTTCGCAGGCGGCCATTTGCAAATCAACTTGCCATGGGCGCGAAATCTGGCAAAGTAAATGCCAGATGGAACGCTCCGCGGGGCATCTCGGCAACTGCTTCTCAAACCACGGTTGCACCCATAGCTCAATTGGATAGAGCATCTGACTACGGATCAGAAGGTTTCAGGTTCAACTCCTGATGGGTGCGCCAAAATTCGTCAACGATCGTGTCCACATTCCAAGTTATGCTGGCCGTATGACTTGCGTCGTTTCCCTAAAGTGTCACCCAACTTTTCTTGACTTTAAGGATGATTGCTAGCACAATACCGCCAGCTCATTCCGAACATCACTAACCATCAAATACCCTCCTGATGAAGTCCTTGTTTGCGTTGAAGAGTTTGCGCCGGGTTGGCCGGCCATTTTGGGTCGCGATGTCCGTCATGCTTATCAGCCTGACTACCGCGCGCGCGATGATTGACCAGAATGGCAATGGGATGAGTGACGTTTGGGAGTGGCTTTACAACGCCTACGGCATCGACCCGAATCAGGATTCCGACGGCGATAAATTCAGCAACCTCCAGGAAGCGCTCGCCGGGACAAATCCGTCCGATTCAAATTCATTCCCGCACATCACGTTTGCCGCAATGGGGTCGAATGGTTTCTCGGTGACGGTGCCCTGCGCTCTTGGGAAAAATTATCAACTTCAAAGCGCCGACAACCCGAACAGCACGAATTGGATTGTAGAAACGAACATCGTCGCGCGTTCAGGAACGAACGTGACGTTGACTGCGCAGGTTTCGGCAACGGCACGGTTTTATCGCGTTGCAATCTCGGATGTGAGCAGCGATGGCGTGGGGTTGACTGACTGGGAAGCTTATCAGCTTGGGCTAAATCCAACCAACGCCTTCAGCAACGGCCAGCAGGACACCAACGGGAACGCGATGAACGATTATGAATACGCGCTTTCCAAACTGGCGCAGCAAAACGTCATCACCATCGCAGCGACCGGCCCGACAGCAACGCAGCCCGATCCCGGCACCAAGGCAACATCGTTCGGACAATTCACCATCACGCGCGGCGGTTTCCCGTTAAATGCGCTGACGATCAATCTCGCCACGATCCCATCGGGGCCTGGCTTTGGCACGCCCGGGGTGGATTTTGTGTCGCTGCCCACGGCCATTATTTTGCCAGCCGGCACAAGTTCGGAAACCTTCACATTGGTGCCGATGGCAAACACCAATTTGCAGGCGCCCGTGCTCGCGCAATGGAAGGTGCTGTCCGATCCGAAACATCTTTACACTTTGGGCGATCCAAAGGTGGCGAGCGTCGTTGTTTATCCTTCGCCAACCGCCAAAGGCACCGGTTTGCTTGGGCAGTATTACACCAATTCGAGCTCCACATACACCAACACGCTGAATTTCAATCCCACGAATCTTTTCCTGACGCGTACTGACCCTGTGATTGACTTCAACTGGACGAATGGCACGTCACCCAATTTGAGCAACGGCACCTACACCGTGCGTTGGACAGGGCAGGTCCAGCCGCAGTTCTCGGAAACGTATATGTTCGATGTCAAAAGCGACGACGGTTGCAAATTGTGGGTCAACGACCAGTTGCTCATCAATAAATGGCAATCACAAGGGTTGACGGATTGGACCAATTCCATCGCGTTGCAGGCAGGCACGCGTTACGACATCAAGCTCGAATATCTTCAGACCGGCGGGGCAGCGCAGGCGCATTTGTATTGGTACAGCCCAAGCCAGTCCGAGGAAATCATCCCTAACAGCTCCCTCTATCCTTCCAACAGCTACGTTCCGAGCGCAACCAACGCCGCTGCTGCCGTGACCAGTCCGTTGACTGCGGTGGCATTCCTTGGCCAACCGTTCACCTTCACAGTCACTGGCGCGAACTCTCCTCTCGGTTTCAGCGTAACCGATTTGCCGCCGGGCCTTGGTTTCAATCCCACCAACAACATCATCAGCGGCGTGCCGACGGTTGCCGGGACATTTTCGGCGTCGCTCACTTGCAGCAATCTGGCAGGCGTGGGCGCCTCCACGCTTACGATCA
>DASRBR010000369.1:0-7923 GCA_035653495.1 Verrucomicrobiia bacterium | reverse complement strand
TGCGGGCGATACACTGAGCCATGAGGCGGTCGAGGTGCTGCTCCAATTCAGCGACGCGGCGCTGCTGTTCGTCAACGTGTAGGTTTGCGCGCTGATGTTAAAAGGACCGCCAACAGGGCCGGTCGCAGTGAAACCGGAATTTGGCGACACCTGCAATGCGTCCGGCGAAGCGAGCAACGCGTTCATCAAGTTGCCCCCGTTGGGCGTGCCCAAGCCGGTGCAAAGGTCGTAGCCATTCGTCGCATAAAATTCGCTAAGCGCGAAGGAATTGGTGTTGTTGCCGGTAGTGATGTCGTGAAACGTGGAACCGTAACCCGAGCCCAAGGCGATGTTGTAAAGGGCCGCGTTGACGAAGCCGACAGGCCCCTTTCCAGTCGCAGCAGCCTGTTGATTCACGAGTGCCGTGTAGGCAGCCCACAAAGGCGCGGCGCAACTGGTGCCGCCGACGCTTTGTTGAACACCATCGTTGGCAACGATGAAAATTTGGTCTGCGACCGCGGCCACATCGGGAAAATTTCGTTGCGTCGGCGAACCATTATTGAACGTCATGTTCACGCCTTCTTGCCAGCTCGGCATCGCGTAGTAGGGGCTGACGCCGCCACTGCTGCCATTTCCTCCGCCGACCTGCCATGTCGTCTCCGAAGACCACGGTCCCCCTGCTCCGCTGGTGGTCAAAGTAGTTCCACCGACTTGCGTCATGTAAGGATTATCGGATGGCGGCGGAACATCGCCGATATAAGCGTCGTCATCGCCGGACGCATTGTAAAACGATTGTCCCTGGGCGGCGTATTGCTGAAAAATTGAATCGGAAGTCGCGTTGATGGTGATGATCCATGAGCAACTGATTTGTTTCGAGGAATTGTCTGTCGCTATCCGATCCAGCATGTCGTTTACGAGGGTGGCATTGGTGATGTCCGACACATTGTCCTCGTACACATAGACATCTTTGATGCCGGGCGCCATGGCCAAAACCATTTCGATATCCAAAGCCACTTCGATCTCGTTGCCGTCGCTCGTGCCGCCGGGCTGGCCGTTAAAACCATTCAGCAGGACGGTCGTGATGGGCGTGCTGGTGGAAAGATGCGCCGCTGTCTCGTAATCCGTGATGTCAGCGGTATAAAACCCATCATACTCGATCAGCGCAACGGATTGCCCGGCCCCGGTGTTCGTCACGCCGGGAGCATAAGCAGTGCGAAAATCGCTGCCCATGTAACCATAGCCGTTCGGGCCAGAACCGACTTTCACCGGCGCGTTCGTTGTGCTTTGCGCTGGTTCCTTGCGATATTTTGGATGCGGAATGATGTAGTTGTTGAGTCCTTCGATGTCCTGGATGGAAAGATTCGCTGGCACTGTAGGCTCGGTATCGGGCGCGAAAAACGTGCGCGGCTCGTTGGGATGCTGATAAACGTGCAGGTTGATTTGAAAGGCTTGTTCAATGTTCGCGACCGGCCCGCTCACATCCAGCAACTGGCGACTGGAATGCGTGCCGGTCACCGTCAATCCATGCGCCTTTGCAAAAGCGATGACGGCCTGATAATCCTGCTCGCTCGGGCCGAACTGCTGGGCGAATTGGTCCGGCGTCAAATATTGGTGATAACTCGGGCTGGACGGGTCGTAAAGGTCGTGAAGCAGGTTGGTCAAGGCATCTTGATTGCGCAACGGCAGGCCGATGGCCAACCGGAGCGAGCTGTTGGCCGGAAGCGCGCTGATGGGGGCAAGGTGCTTCACGACTTCAGGGACGTGGCCGTGCAGCGCTCGTTGCCCTTGGGCGTCTGCAGCACGGGCAAAGATCATTAAAGCGCCAACTGCAAAGCAGCCGAAAATCCTTCCAACACCCTTGCCATTAAGACATTTACGATTTTGCATTCTTATTTTGTATTATGAACACGGTGAAACACCATTTGTTCCGACAGCGCGGGCGTTTCATTTTGTTGGCAGGACATTCGCGCGACTTTTGATGCTACCACGTTTGGCGCGGATTACAAATTTTCGTTGGTTTTTTGCCGTAGCAAATTGAGAAGCAATAGGTTGCAGTTTTTCACCGCAGAGACGCAGAGAAGGAAATCAGGAACTCAGGAACGGAGAATTCTGAGGCTAGAGGTCTCGATGCTTGATTCTGGATTTACCGATGGAGCATCTTGAATCCAGAACCTGGCTTTTTCCTGATTTTCTGAGTTCCTAATTGAAATTTCTCTGCGCCTCTGCGTCTCTGCGGTAAAAAGTCTCGTTCTACGCGGCTTGCTTTTGGCAGTTTTCGTGATTTGAATTGTAATTCTCGTCATACCCCGTAAACTCATCCTGCTGCTCCAGCAACGTCCGCCAAAATGAGAATGCGTCGCACAACTTTTGCCTCGGTTATTGCTTCAATTCTTCCAGCCGTCGGGCGCTCTGTAGTGCGAGGAAACCCAACGTGCGCCCGTTGATTAAAATTCTTTTTATCGCCAGCGGACTATTGCTGGCGTGCGCTTCCACGTTCGCGCTGACAATCACACTGGACCCGCAACAACCCGGGCGCGTGTTTGAAGGCATTGGCGCAGTGAGCGCGGGAGCTTCATCGCGGCTGCTCATTGATTATCCGGAACCGCAACGCAGCCAAATCCTCGATTACCTTTTCAAACCGAATTACGGCGCGGCGCTGCAGCATCTCAAGGTGGAAATCGGCGGAGGCGTCAATTCAACCGACGGCACGGAACCCACGCACATGAGGACGCCCACCGACCAAAATTATTCGCGAGGCTACGAATGGTGGCTGATGACCCAGGCGGCGGCCCGGAACACAAATATTGCGCTCGATTGCCTCGCCTGGGGCGCGCCGGGCTGGATCGGGAACGGGAATTATTATTCCCAGGACATGTGCAACTACATCGCGAACTTTCTTCATGGGTTCCAAACGAATTACAATCTTTCTTTCAGCTTCACCGGCACTCACAACGAATCCACCATCAACACTTCCTGGATCAAGCAACTTCGTTCCACGCTCGATGCGAATGGCTTGCAGAATGTGCAACTTGTGGCGGCTGACGAAGCGGGCGGGACCTGGAAAATCGTCACCAACACTTCCTATGGCCTGCTGGTGGATCCGGCGCTGTCCAACGCCGTTGCCCGTATCGGGTCGCATTATCCGGGTTCGACCAGCCCGGCAGCGGCGCAAACTTGTGGAAAACCGCTTTGGGCCAGCGAGGACGGCATTGGAGGCAGCTCGTGGGCCGCTGCGCGCAAGCTTGGGCAGATTTTTAACAGCAATTATGTCACTGGCAAGATGACCTGCACCGAAATCTGGAGCCCGACCACTGCTTATTACGACAATCTGCCAGCGGCGAATTCCGGTTTGATGCGGGCAAACACTCCCTGGTCGGGCAATTACTATGTTGCTCCTGCAATTTGGGTGACGGCGCATACGACTCAATTTGCATTTCCCGGCTGGAAATACCTTGAGGGCGGCGCGTCCGCCGTGCTGCCGGGCGGCGGGACCATCGTGACGTTGCAATCAACCAATGGGTCTGATTACAGCGTGGTGGTTGAAACTTTTGGCGCAACGAACGCCCAACTCGTCACTTTCGTTCTGACCAATGGACTCTCAACGGCAAAGGTCAATGTCTGGCAAACAAGCCAGACGAGTCAGTTCATAAACGTTGCGCAAATCACCCCCTCAAACGGCTCATACAGCTTCACTTTCCAGCCGGAATGCATTTACACGCTTACTACTACGACCGGACAAACCAAGGGCGGCGCTCTTCCACCCGCAGCAACGTCGTTCCCGCTGCCTTTCAAGGACAACTTTGAAAGCTATGCTGTGCCGCAAACACCCAAATATTTTTCCGACCAGGCCGGGACTTTCGAAACATTCACGCGTGCGGACGGTCAAGGCCAATGTCTGCGCCAGGTGCTGACACAAACGGGAATAAGATGGACGGGTGAATGGCAGCCTTACACTTTGCTCGGCGAGACCAGTTGGACAGACTATGATGTGGCTTGCGATGTTTTGGTCGAAACCAACGGCGGCTTTGCGTATGTCATGGGGCGCATCGGGACCATCCCGGGATTCTCAAATCCACTTCCGCCTTGCTACTGGCTGGCTTTGAACAATGCGGCGGGAGCCTGGCAACTCTACGCCGCGACCAATTTGATTGCTTCAGGTCCCGCAACGTTTCCGGCAAATTCCTGGCATAACGTGCGGTTGACGATGCGCGGCAGTTCGCTTTCCTGTTATGTGGATGGAGCTTTGGCGACGAATGTAACGGATTATACTTACTCGTCAGGGTTGGCCGGCATTGGGTGTGGATGGCATGCAGCGCAGTTCGATAATTTCCTCGTGCGCGGCCTTCATTCCAGCACGATGAACATGGCTTTAAGCGCGGTTGCCAGCGCGTCGAGCATTTGGAGTTCGGGCTATACGCCAGCCATGGCCAACGATGGCGATTTGACCACCCGCTGGAATACAGCCTATCCAACCCTCAGCAACGAATGGTTGGAACTGGATTTTCCCCGCCCGGTCACTTTTTCCCAGACGGCTTATTACCAGTTCGCGAGCCGGATTTTTGGTTACCAAATTCAGGACTGGACTGGCGCAACCTGGAGAACAGATTTCAGCGGCGGGACGATGGGAGCATTTGAACTTGATGCTTTTCCGCCAGTGACATCCAGCAAGGTGCGGCTTTTATTGACCAATTTCACTTCGGCGCCATCCATTTACGAGTTTCAGGTTTACGGCAACACGTCAGCTCATCCCGCAATAACCATTAATGAATGGATGACGAACAACACGAAAACGCTGGCGGACCCTGCCGACGGCCAGTTTCATCCCTGGCTCGAACTGTATAATCCGGGAACAACAAACGTGAATCTCGCCGGATTTTATTTGTCGGGCTCACCGACGAACTTGTTTGAGTTTGCGATTCCATCGGGCTTCAGCGTTCCTGCCGGAGGGTTTCTGCTGGTCTGGACGGATGGGCTGCAAAGTTCCAATCAGCCAGGAGCGACTGATCTCCACGTCAATTTTTCTCTCCAACAATCCTCAATCATCGCAGTGCTCGATTCCAGTGGCGAGCCTGTGGATGCCGTGACGCTGGGTTATCAATCGCCAGACACAAGTTCGGGCAGCCGCATGGATGGTGATCTGGCAATCCTGCCGTTGCCATATGCAACACCGCGGCATTCGAACAATCAAATCATCGCGTTTCCTCCTGCATGGACTGGCAGTAATTATGTGATTGGGTTCAGTGGTTTTCCATTCTCGGTTCACCAAGTCCAGTCAACCAGTTCATTAAAGAACGCGACCTGGTCCAATACAGCCAGTATAACGGCCGACGGCTTGGGTTCATTTCAGTACATTCCCACCAACAATCAGCCCTCCGCTTTCTATCGCGCAATGTTTCCTTAGAAGCCATCTCATAAATGTTCATTCAAGCGCCGCGTGAGGGCACGCGGCCTACAGGGCGCCCAAAATCGCGCGTTATGTAGGCCGGGTGCCCCCACCCGGCGAATGCTTCTGCTATTTGAGTGGTTCGACCGCCGAAATAAATGGACAAGGAGCTGCGGGCGTGAGACACTCGTCGTTGCGTGAGCCAGGGAACGCAACAGAAGGCGACGCCAGTCGTCTGTGAAAGGAGCGCGGACAGCCTTGTCCGCGTCGTTCGGTGTCCACGCTTCCCTTCCCCCATGAAACATCGAACGTCCAACATCCAACGCCGAACAACGAATATCCCGGATAACGTCGGAGCGCGGACAGCCTTGTCCGCGTCGTTCGGTGTCCACGCTTCAGCGTGCGGTCTAACGACATGCTAAAGCATCGACACCATACACTCTACCAGGAACGTTTCACTTACGCGTGCTCTCTGCGGGATTTTTCACGCTTTTCGTTGCACCTTGTTTCACCTGGTTGCACTTACACCACGCTAAAACACGATAAAACACGCTATTTTTTAAAAAATTTATTCGCGCCAGGACGGCACACGACAGAACGCAATGAAACATCGAACGTCCAACATCCAACGCCGAACATCGAATGTTCCGGATAACGTCGGAGCGCGGACAGCCTTGTCCCCATAAAGCACCAAATACCAACATCCAAGCACCAGAGAATGTTCAAATGCCAATCACCAAACGATCTCCTTGCAAACGTGCGCATCAGTCTTGGTGCTTGGGAATTGGTGCTTCAATGGAGCTTGGATGTTGGCGTTTGGAGCTTCGTGGCATCCCGTGCGATTTTGACGCATTTTTGTTCCATATCTGTTCCACAATGGTCGCAGGTGTTTCACCTCGTTTCAGCTTGTTTCACCTGGTTTCAGCTATCAGGGAAAAAAATTCGAACGGGAAGGCTGAAAACTCACGTTTTCAGCTACGCAAAACGGACGCGGCGTAAGTGCGCCCTACCAAATTCGGGTGCAGCTTTGCCTGCCAAAAACTTGCAAACTCTTCGCTATCAACCATCAGCCATCAACCATCAACCATCAGTGTGCCAATATTGTGACGAAGTATGCGTAATCTCCCCATAGTGTTATTTTATTCATGAAGGTAGCGTGAAAAAACGTAAACCATCTTCCGAAAGGATGTTAAAGCCATATTGGTTGGCGGAGATGGAGATGAAAGGCACATGAAACAAAACAAACCACCAGGCGGCAAGGGCAAGACGACGCCCCCGCAATGGATGGCCCTCTTGTGGTATCTACCAGTGATGCTTTTCCTTCTTTGGATGTGGCAACAGGCATTTTCGAACCTTGCCGTGCGCATGATTCCTTATAGCGAATTCAAAAGCTACCTCGAACAGGGCGAGGTGACTGAAGCGACCGTCAAGCCGGACACGGTGGAAGGAAAGATTGAGCCTCACGCTCCGCCGCCAGTCCAGGGAACCAAGACCAACGCCGCCGCGGCGCATGCCGCTGACAACAAACCGTTCCTGTTCCGCACCGTGCGCGTGGACGATCCCGATCTCGAAGAGCAATTGGAATCGCAGCACGTCAAATTCACCGGCACGCGTCCGGGCTTCTTTTCAGAATTCCTTTTCGCGTGGCTGATTCCGCTTGGGTTGATCTTCCTGGTTTGGAGCTGGCTGAGCAAGCGGATGGGCGGCGGCGCAGGCCAGTCCATTTTGAGCTTCGGCAAGAGCCGCGCGCGATTGGTCGCAGAAAAGGAAACCGGCGTGACTTTCAACGATGTGGCCGGCTGCGACGAGGCGAAATATGAACTGCAGGAAGTGGTGGACTTTCTGAAAAATCCGGACCGCTACAAAAGCCTCGGCGCGAAGATTCCCAAGGGCGTGTTGCTCATCGGTCCGCCGGGCACGGGAAAAACTTTGCTGGCCAAAGCGGTCGCGGGCGAAGCGCAGGTGCCTTTCTTTTCGCTGAGCGGAAGCGATTTTGTTGAGATGTTCGTGGGCGTCGGCGCGGCGCGCGTGCGCGATTTGTTCGTTCAAGCCAAGATGCAGGCGCCGTGCATCGTGTTCATTGACGAATTGGATGCGATTGGCCGCGAGCGCGGCGTGCATGTGGGCCCCGTCAACGACGAACGCGAACAGACGCTCAATCAATTGCTGGTTGAAATGGACGGCTTCGCTCCGAACCTTGGGGTGATTTTGCTCGCAGCCACGAACCGGCCGGAAGTGCTTGACCGCGCATTGTTGCGGCCGGGACGTTTTGACCGCCAGGTCGTTGTGGATGCGCCGGACATTGATGGACGCGAGGCGATTTTGCGCGTGCACACGCGATTGGTCCCCCTGGGGCAGGATGTGGATTTGCGCAAGATTGCGCGCGAGACACCCGGTTTTTCCGGCGCGGATTTGGCCAACGCGGTGAACGAGGCGGCGTTGCTCGCCGCGCGGCGTCATGCCTCGCAAATCCACCAGGTTGACATGGAACAGGCGGTGGAAAAAGTTGTGGCCGGGCCGGAGCGCAAGAGCCGGCGGTTGACGGAGGAAACGAAACGCCG
>DASRBR010000368.1:0-15160 GCA_035653495.1 Verrucomicrobiia bacterium | reverse complement strand
GACGACCTTCTATCTCATTCGGCATGCGACAAATGACCTGGTCGGCAACGCCATTGCGGGTCGCATGCCGGGCGTGAGCCTCAACCGGCAGGGACAGCGCGAAGCGGAAAAGCTTGCCGTTCGGCTGGGCCGCAAACCGATTCAAATGATTTTCAGCAGCCCGCTGGAACGCGCCGTTGAAACGGCTGTGCCGCTGGCAAAACGCCTGGGACTGGACATCCAGATTTCAGACGGGCTCAACGAAATTGATTTTGGCAGTTGGACGCGCCAGACGTTCGAGCAACTGGCGGCGCTTCCCGGCTGGCAGCGATGGAATTCCTTCCGCAGCGGCGCGCGCGCGCCGAACGGCGAGACCATGCTCGAAGCGCAAACGCGCATTGTGACGGAAATCCAACGATTGCACTTCGAATATCCGGAGCAAACGATGGCATTGTTCAGCCATGCCGATACTTTGCGAGCGGCGCTGATTTACTTTTTGGGAATGCCGCTCGATTTCATCCATCGCATCGAAATCGCGCCAGCATCCGTCAGCATTCTTTTGATCAACGATTTTGAGTCAAAAGTGCTTGGCTTGAATACCTGATGTCCGCTGACTCAAGGCAATCGCGCAATTGCTGGCGATAACGCTCAAAGGCTTCCCGCGTCCGCTCGACTTCAACTTCATCGAATGCCCATGCATCGACGCAAAGCGCAGATTGTCCCATCCGAAAAGCTGCATACGCCATCTGATAAAACGAGAGAACTTCAGGTCGCAAAAATATTCCAGCTTGTTCCAACTCCGAAAGCAGCGGTTGCGCCGATGGGAGTTGCCATTCAACGATTGCACCAGCGACGTCCCAATAAATGGGCTGAGGGCCAACCATCGTGTGGTCTGCATCATGTCCGAAGCTATCGAGCTTCACGATTTTGCCTTCGCGCGTGCGCATCCATTCGTGCGGAGCAAGGCGCCCATCACCATAAGCCGGACCCGATTCATCAATGCGGATTGTCTTTGCAAAACCATTCACGCGCTCGGCAAAATCCGCGCCCAAGGCTTCCTTGGTGTTCCAATAAAGCATTTCATGGATGCGCTCGAATGCACCCGCCTGTTCAGATGCTGTAAGCGGTGTTTTGCTCGCGGCTTTTATGTATCGAGCGATTTGCCGCACCACATCAGGCTTTTTCCCGTCATCAATTGACAGCGGCTCGCCTTCAATCCATGGCAACGCAATAAAACCGCGGAACAATGCCAAAGGCGGGACCGTTCCTTCGGTTGTCACTTTGGCTTCTTTTGGTGTTTGGCATTCGCGCAGCCCGGAAAATTTCCACAAAATGGAACAGCCATCTTCGTTCGTGCACAGAAATTTCATCCGTTCGAAGGAAATTGGCGCCCACGGCCACGCGGAACGTTCTGCGAAAATTTTTTCGCGCCATCGGCCGCAGCTTAAATCCTCAACCTTGCTGAAATTTGTTCTTCCTCCCGCGATTTCGGCGGATTTTGTTTTCACCGATTCTGCCAGTGTCATTCCGTTCCATCGCAACTCATTCCAAGATGCGACGTAACGCCGCGCCCGACGCCACCAATCCTGCACTTCGCTCGAAGCGGCCGTTCCCGGTTCGCCGCTGTGCCCTGGCAAAAATGAAATCTGCTCCGGCGCGAAACCCTGTTGCACCAGCGCCTCCGCAACCGACGCCATTGAGGAACCAGAAATACCCGGCCCTTCATCCACCACCAACGCGCGCGCTGCAGACCCGCGCACGTGTTCCGGCAAACTTGTGGCTCTTTCAAAGGGCGGACCCGTGGGACGGACGCTGATTCTTTTTGTTTGCCAGCCTGCAACCGCGAGCGTCGCGGAAACCAACGCAGATAAGGTCGTTCCAATGCTGCGAATCCCGACGACCAAAACTTTCCTGTCGTTGGAGTCCTTTCCATTGCAATCGCTCCAAGCCAACGCAGCCTCGCAATATTGTTCCGGGTAAAGCGCATAAAACGCGAACCCTTCAGGAATTTTGACCGTCACTTGACTTGGAAAATCGAAAGTGTTGCTCAAAAAGTTGCGAAGTTCATTCAGATTTGCGCGAACGTCCAGGCGTGGTATCGAGCGGTTGAGTTGGCATTGCGCCCAGACGTCATGAAATGCAGCGGCAGCAGAATCCGTAATTTTCCGGGCGCAGGTTGCGGCTTGCTCTGCGCCGGCGTCCTCCAGCGCCTGCTCCAATTCCCCAGCCCGGATCAGCAGCGAACGTAATTGATCCAAATCTTCCGCGCTGGCGGCAAATGCGCGTTCGCGCAATTGTTCCAGCAGTTCGCTGGAACCGGCTTCGAACTGCGGATCACCATAAACGATCATTCCAGCCAAATTAAATTTGCGCGCGCGAGGCAGCAATGGGGTGCGACAACGCGTGGGCAAAACCAGCAATTTACCCCATTGAGGCGGCGCAATTGCCCAGCCAGTTTTTGTTTGTGCTGGCGAAAGGAGAATGACATGGCTCGCGTGAAACCCAGGGACGCCATCCTCATTGACCAACTCATGCGTGACTTTCTTATTTACTGGTTTTCGTGGGTCAACGTGATTTGCTGGATCGCGTGCTTTTGGTGGATGCACCGCATTTCGGCGCGGCAGTGTTCCACGCTTAAAGAACTCAAGGACCAGGGAATGCGCATCGAGGGTCTTTCCCAAACCGAACACGACATGCTCAAGGAAGTGCATCCGAAAGTGACCGAAATCAAGGAGGCGGTCAGCGAAGTGGTCGAATCCAGACACGAGCAACCGGAAACCAGACCGCAAGAAGAAGAAAAATAATCCTCCGCATGGCAAAAAAGTCCAAAGGCGACAAACGAAAATCCGGTCAGGCGAGAAAATGGATCAATTTCCTGTTTGGTCGCCGACTTGCCAGCGGTGAAGACCAGAAGGAAATGGTTGGGCCGTTTGAAGGCATTCCCGTTCTTGGGTTGGATGCGCTGGCGTCCGCCGCTTATGGCCCGGAAGCCGCCCTGACATTATTGATTCCAATCGGTTTGTTGGGACCTCGCGAAGTCGGCCCCATCTCAATCGTCATCGTCGTTGTGCTGACGCTCGTGGCGTTCTCGTACCGTCAAACCATTGCGGCTTATCCCAACGGCGGCGGTTCGTACACGGTCGCAAAGGAAAATCTGGGAGAACGCTGGGGGTTGCTCGCAGGAGCCGCATTGACCGTGGATTACATCCTGAACGTCGCAGTCGCAATTTCCGCCGGTGTCGCTGCCATCGGTTCGGCCTTCCCGCCGTTGCTGCCCTATACATTGCCGTGCTGTCTGGGACTGCTCGCGCTGTTGACACTGATCAATTTGCGCGGGGTGCGCGAAGCGGGGCTTGCCTTCATGCTGCCAACGTACATTTTCACCGCCTGTCTATTGACCGCGCTGGCGATTGGCGTGGGAAAAGCCATGCTTGCCCATGGTCATCCTTTGCCGGTGACTGCTCCTCCGCATTTGCCGCCGGCGAAACAAGCAATCACCTTCTGGCTTCTACTGCGCGCATTCGCAAACGGTTGCACCGCGATGACCGGCGTTGAAGCGGTTTCCAACGCAGTGCCTATTTTCCGCGAACCGAAAGTGAAGCACGCGCAACTCACGCTCATGATCATCATCGGGATATTGGTGCTGATGCTGCTGGGAATTGCGTTCGTCACCCACGCGTATCACATCGGCGCAACGCAGCCCGGCTCGCGCGAGTATCAAAGCGTTTTATCGCAACTCATTGGCGCGGTTGCCGGGCGCGGGTGGTTCTATTATCTGAGCATGGCTTCAATATTTTGCGTGCTCGCGCTTTCAGCCAACACCAGTTTTGCCGGTTTTCCGCGCGTATGCCGCTTGATGGCGCTGGATCAATATCTGCCCGAAGGCTTCGCGAGGCGCGGACGCAGGCTGGTTTACACCTATGGAATAGTTTTGCTGGCTGTCTTTTCCTTTACCCTGCTTTGCATATTTCGCGGTATCACGGACAAGTTGATCCCGCTCTTCGCCATCGGCGCGTTGCTGGCGTTCACGATGTCCCAATCAGGAATGGTCGCGCACTGGCGGCAACATTCAAAAGAACCTCATGCCAGAATCGCATTATGGATCAATGGCGCGGGAGCGCTGGCGACGGGGATCACGGTGTTGATCGTGATGGTTTCGAAGTTCATCGAAGGCGCGTGGATCACCATCCTGCTGGTGCCCATCATCATGATCGCCCTTCAGCGTTTGAAGAAGCATCAACGCCGGCTCGAAGCCGCCGTGGAATCTCATGGGCCGCTGGATTTTTGCGCGACAGACGCGCCGATCATGGTGGTTCCATTGAGCGGCTGGACGCGTGTGGCGGAAAAAGCGCTCCTGTTTGCGACGCGTCTTTCGCCGGAAGTCCACGCCGTGCAGGTCTTGACCCGCGAAGTGCCGGAAGATGATTTGTCCAAACATTGGGACGAATTCGTCGAGGAACCGGCGCGTGAGGCTGGATTCACTCCGCCCACATTGAAAGTGGTTCATTCACAATTTCGGCAGGAACTTCGGCCGGTGGTGAATTATGTGCGGGAACTTGTCCGCGAAAATCCGGGACGCACAGTGGGTGTTGTGGTGCCAGAAGTCATCGAACGAAAGTGGTATCATTATTTTTTGAGCTACGCGACGCTCCTGCGCGGAATGCTCCTGCTCCGTGGCAACCCGCGAATCGTCATCATGACGATGCCATGGTATGCGCCCACCGGCCATCACGGCGCTGCATGATGGACGCCTTGGCCTTCGAAGCGTTGCCTCCTCTTAACCCGCTTCCTCGGCGTGTTCATGCTTGCGCGCGCGGCGATGAGGCATCCAGCCGTCCAACATCTGCTTGTAAGACTGGCGGATCATCGCGCCCTTGTCCGGGTCGCCCTTGAGGATGCTCTTCGCAAAATTCGCCGCCTGCTCCATGGAAATGTGCGGCGGCAACGTCGCGATCTCAGGATCGGTGTGCGCGTCGATGACCACGGGCTGCGTCGCCGACAAAGCTTCGTCCCACGCCGCGCCGATATCCTCGGGATTGTCCAGGCGGATACCTTTGAGCCCGATCAGTTCTGCATACGCCGCGTATGGAAATTCCGGCAGCACCTGCGAGCCTTCAAATTTCGGAAAGCCCGACATGATGCGCTGCTCCCAGGTGACCTGGTTCAAATCACAATTGTTCAACACAAGGACGATCAATCGCGGATCGGACCATTCCTTCCAGTATTTCGATGCGGTGATGAGTTCGTTCATGCCGTTCATTTGCATCGCTCCATCGCCGACACAAGCAATCGCCACGCGATCAGGAAACGCAAACTTCGCACCAATGGCATAAGGCACGCCACAACCCATCGTGGCCAAAGTGCCGGAGCATGAGCCCATCATTCCGCGACGAAACATCAGGTCGCGCGCATACCAGTTCGCGGACGACCCCGAATCGGCCGAGATGATGCAGTTGTCCGGCAGCCGTTTCGAAAGTTCGGTGAACAGACGTTGCGGATTGATGGGATCGCCGCTGTCCAGCGCGCGCGCCTTCAGGACTTCGTTCCATTCGCGCATGTTTTCCTCAATTTTCTTCCGCCATGCGCGCTCGGTTTTCTTTTTCAGCAACGGCATCAACGCTCGCAAAGTTTCCGCACTGTCGCCGACCAACGCAACTTCCATCGGATAACGCATGTTCAGCAGTTTTCCGTCAATATCTATCTGCACCCCTCGCGCTGTGCCTTCCTTCGGCAAAAATTCGGGATAGGGAAAATTGCTGCCGACCATGAACAGCGTGTCGCAACCCATCATTAAATCCCAGCTTGGCTTGGTGCCCAGCAATCCTATTGAGCCGGTGACGAACGGCAAATCATCGGGCACGGCGGCTTTGCCGAGCAGCGCTTTCGCCACGCCCGCGCCAAGGATCTCCGCGACTTCAATCACTTCATCCGTCGCTCGCAAACAACCTGCTCCCACCAGCATTGCCACGCGCTTGCCCGCGTTCAAAACGTCCGCTGCCCGTTGCAAATCTTCATCGGTGGGGACAATGCGAGGCGCAGCGTAACCGATACCCGAATGGATGGTGCCATGCTTGTGCGGCTCCGCCTTGACGGCGTCGCATTCCTGCAAATCGTTCGGCAGAATGATGCAGGTGACCGTCCGCTCCACAAGCGCAATGCGGATGGCACGGTCAACCAGATGCCGCACCTGTCCGGGAACTGTCGCCATGTGCACGTATTCATGCGCCACATCCTTGAAAAGCGAAACCAAATCCACTTCCTGCTGGTAATCGCCGCCCAGCGCGGTGCGCGCCTGTTGACCGACGATGGCCACCACCGGTTGATGGTCCTTGTTCGCGTCGTAAAGGCCGTTCAACAAATGAATCGCTCCGGGGCCGGATGTCGCGCAACAAACGCCGACTTCGCCCGTGAATTTTGCGTGGGCGCACGCCATGAATGCCGCCATTTCTTCATGGCGCACCTGCACGAAATCCATTTTCTTTTGCGCGCGTTCGAATGCTCCCATCAGCCCGTTGATGCCGTCGCCGGGATATCCGTAAATGCGTTTGACGCCCCATTCGCTAAGCCTTTGGATCATAAAATCGCTGACTGTCTCAGCCATAAAGCCTCCTGTAAAAGTTTGGGTAGAGAAAATCGAATGCCTGCCCCGCGCCAACGCAGCGATTGAATGGCAAGCGAATTCTCAATCAAGAAAAGTACGCGCACCGGAAGAGTACAAACAGTAGGGAATCGACCTTATATCCAGTCAGCCAGGGATTTCCGGCTTATTTCTCGAGCCGATAGAGGCGAAAATGGATTTGCGGCGGGGAAAATGCCGACTGACCGGACGCCAATTGCACCGCGATGGCTTGTGGCTGACGCTCCCTCGCGCCAGAATAAAATTTCAGGACATCATTGTTGTCCTGTAATAATGGACTGGCAACAAAACCCGCCGACAACATGGCAGAAGGCGCGCGAAATTTTACGGGCGAATTTTCGTTCCAAACGACCAGTTCTGTTTCTCGCGGCTTGTAGAGGAATTTTAAGCTGCGGTCGAATAGCGTTGGCTCAAGTTCAATTTCGATCCAGAGGTGTTCCTCATGGTAATTATGCAGGTCGATTTTTTCGCCCAAGGCCGCGGTTCCTTCCTTGAGCAGTGTGGTTCGAATTTTTTGCGTTCGCCTTTTCTGAAGCAGCAAATAATCGGCTTCGCGGGAAACCATTTCATAATTACTCAAAAAATCGCGCAGGATGAAAGAATCCTCCAGTGGCGCGTAGCGGCCATCCAGTGCCTGTAGATTGAACAAGACATATTCGGGAGCATCCGCAGACGAATAAAACCGCTCGTTCAATTCCATCATCGGGCGATTATATGCCGCATAGCTCTGAAAAACCGGACGGGGCCGATAATTGAAATCATTGAACATCGCAAACGCCTGGTTCTGACCAAAAATATCCACTGGGCTGTTGCCAACCAGACTGCGGATTTTTGGGAGTTGTTCTAATTTTTTTTGGGCGTTGAACTCTTCAGTTTTTTCACGCCAATATTTTCCGGGTTGGAACAGGACAGCCATGTTGCGATAGATGTTTTTGCCGGTGTGCTGCGCGAGCTTAACGGGCACGAAGCTGTGTACTTGGCTCTGGAGAAAGGCCAGTGCAATGCCAATGCATAGAATGCTCGCCACTCTGCCCGCCAAAAATGCCTTTTTATTCGCTTCCTTTAAAACGTCCATCGAAATCGCCATGAGCGGAACCATTCCAAGCATCTCAACGACATGGTCGAAGTCGCGTCTCACGCATCCATATTTCCATTGCTCAAACAGGAAGCCGCTCAGCCAAATAAACATTGTTAGGCGCTGCGCGATATTCGATATGACCTCCGAATTGTTGGAACTCCACATGCCAATTGAAATCGCGGCAAATCCCGCCGCGGCCATCGCAAGCACCCACCCAAGCTTGATATCGTCCAACCCCATCGCGGCATTGTAGCCGTTCATGACCCGGTATGAATTGACAAAGTAAGGGGCAAGCGAGGAAAGCTGTTGGCCTGACAACATCCATACCAGCAAAAAGCTCACGATAAAACCAATCACAGCAACTGCAGCCTGCAAGGCTCGTTTGCGAAAAAACAAATTCAATCCGACCAGCGCGATGGTAAAAAACCCGGTCACAAGAAATGTATTTTTTATCAACGCGCCCACGGCGGCCAAAATCACCAATGCCGCAACAAAGATCGGAAGCCGCCGACCGTTTTCGACGAAGCAAAGCATTCCCCACGCGAACAAACCCACATCCACGTAAAGACCGTCGCCGCCCCAATGCAACGGTGACGTCGCAAAAATAAAAAATGCCAGCAGCACAAGCCGCCACGCCAAAGTCATCCGCCATGCGAGAAGACAAATCCCCGTGGCAATGCCCGCGCCGAAAAGGATTTCGAACAAGGTCCGCATGGCCGGTGAAAAGGGAGAAAAAAATTCGATGGAAAGGAATCCCAAAGGTCCGTATGTGCAAACGATATCGCGGCCAAAGGCCAGACCTTTTTGGTGCGCATAAACCAGCACGGAAGCCCAAGAGGGATCCAGGGTCTGGTTGAATGTGGCTTGCGGAAAAGAAAAACAGGCCAATGAAACAATTGCAATGGCCGCGACCAGCCATAGCCGCCTTGCCGCAGGCGCATTGGGCGTTTGTGACTTAGGCTTGGTCAGTTTTTCGGTTAGCAACCCTTCAGCCATCGCGCAGCAGCAAACCCCGGACGACAGCGCGATGTCAATTTGAATCAAAGAATTTGGGGACGGCGGGCAAGCCCCTCTCTTCACCGCACAACCTGAAGAATTGAGCACGTAACATTTTCGTTGGTCAAAACCCTGTCAAAGGCTATGTTTGGCCAGATTATATCATGAAATCATTGAAAAGCGTGAAACCATTGTCGGTTTTGCCGGTCATTCTCGGCATTTTAATGGGCAGCCTTGGCGCTGCTTTCGGTCAAACGCCCGCCGACAAAACCGCACCCGGCCTGAACTCAGCCATGCCCAAGTTATTCGGCGAAAACACCAACTTCATCGCGCGCGTCGAGACGCATGTTTACGATAAGAACAACAAGGAAACCACCAGCATGCCCATGGGCTTCGAAATGCTCGGCGACCGCATCCGCGTGGACATCAACATGACCCAGGTCAAAAGCAGCGTGATGTCTCCCGATTTCGCCACCACGCTCAAACAAATGGGCATGGACCAGATGACCACCATCATGCTTCCCGACAAAAAAGTCGTGCTTACCATTTATCCCGGCTTGAAATCCTATGCTGAAACCGCGATGGACAAGCAGGAACTCGAGGACGCCAAGAAGGACCTCAAGATGAAAAAAAACCGGCTCGGCAAGGAAAACGTCGATGGTCATCCGTGTGAAAAAGAGGAAGTCACATTGACCGACGACAAAGGCAACCAGCAGCGCGCCACCATCTGGGAAGCGCAGGACATGAACAAATTTCCCATCAAAATGCAGCTCTCGGAAGACAACACCTCCGTTATCATGAATTACCGGGACATCAGGCTCGGCCGTCCCGCTGACAGTCATTTTCAGGCGCCATCGGGCATGGTCAAGTTCGACAGCGTGAACGCGTTGATGTCCGATGCCATCACCAAAAAGATGAATGCCGGGAATGTCGGGGTGAAATGACCAGGGCGCAGGGGTGAGGATCACTAATTTAAATCCGGACACAGAAATCGGGGCCAGTTCATGGTTCGTTGAAATGGAGGGTCATCGGCTTTTGATGGATGCGGGCACGCATCCCAAACGCGAAGGCCGCGCCAGCATGCCAATGCTCGGCTTGATCAAGGACGAGGACGTTGACGCCGTCGCGATTTCACATTGCCATCATGACCACGTCGGTTCGCTGCCAGTTGCGTTGCGATACTTTCCACGCGCGCATGTGATGATGTCCGAGCTGAGCTACTTCCTCATCGAACGCGTTCTCCACAATTCGGTGAACGTCATGACCCGCCAGCGCGACGAAGCGGGCATTCAGGATTATCCGCTCTATTCGCACGATGAAGTGGATGAAATCGCCGCGCGATTCCAAGGTTTCAAATACAATCGCGAAGTCGAATGGGCCGCGTTTCACAAAACCCGCGCCGGCCTTCCCTCCCCTACCCTCGAATTTTACGATGCCGGCCACGCGCTCGGTTCCGCGGGCATGATGGTCCGCGGTCAAAAGGAAACGCTTTTTTTCACGGGCGATGTTTCCTTTCGCGACCAGACCATCCTGAAAGGCGCGCGCTTCGAGGACGTCAAAGCCGATGTGCTCATCATGGAAACGACGCGTGGCGACCGCGCCGTTCCGCCGGGCTTCACGCGCGAAGGAGAAATCGAGCGCCTCACGCAGGCCATCGAACGCGTGCTCAAGCGCAAGGGTTGCGTGCTGATTCCCACGTTCGCGCTTGGCCGCACGCAGGAAATCCTCGCGCTGCTCGCGTTGTTGACGCGTTCCGGCCGATTGAAACATCAGCCGATTTACATCGGCGGATTGGGCCGCGTGTTCACGGAGATTTACGATCTCGAATCGCATCGCACGCATCGCCAGCACAGCAGCCTGCAATTGCGCGAGGCGCTCAACCTCGTCGTGCTCGAACGCGGCCAGTTGGAACAAATGAAACTTTCCGGCGGAAGAATTTTCGTCATCACCGCCGGAATGATGAGCGAAAACACCGCCGCGCACGAACTCGGCATGCGGATGATCGGCGATGAACGCCAGGCTATTTTCTTTGTTGGTTACGCCGACCCGGACACGCCCGGAGGGCGGCTCAAAAAAGCCAAGCTCGGCGAAACATTTTTGTTCAGCGGCACCGCCGGGGAAGTCACGCGCCGCTGCGAACTCGAAGACTTCGACCTCACCGCGCACGCGAACCGCGATGAACTGCTGAACTTTGTCGGCCAGGTTTCACCCCGCGCTGTTTTGCTCGGCCACGGCAGCGACACCTCCCGCCAATGGTTCGAGGAACAAATCCGCGCAAAATATCCAAAGATCAAAGTCATCCAGCCGGGACCGGGCAAGATTGTGGAAGTTTAGAAAAGTTCCAAGCACCAACATCCAAGTCCAGAGAATTTTCAAGCTCCGATCAGCATTGGCGCAAGTGTTTAGCGAAATGGTGTGGCGAGCTATTCTAACAAAACTGACTTCAGAATTTTTCTTCGCGAAGAAGCAAAATTTACAGACTTGCGAGGCCAATTTCTTGCCTCTCCCGCGATCAATTGAGCGTCAATGATGCTTCCGAATATTCGCGATCACCAACTTGCCGCCTTCTCTGTATACGGCGATATCAAAGGTTCCTGCCTTATTGCCCTGAGCAGACCCAGTAAACATAAGCCCAACATTTTTCTTTTCATCCGTGATGGGAGTGCTCGTGGCGTCCCATGTCACGACCGTGCCTTTAAATTTTGGAACAACCTGTTCTGCGTACACTGTACGTAGAGAATCACTCTGCGTGGCGTAGCTAAGCGGACTGGTGATCGCAATCATCTGCTCAAGTTTGCCCCCTTGTGCCTACCCCACGAATTCCGCAGCCTTCTTGCGGAAATCGGTCTCCTCATCCGGGCCAATACAAATCTGGATGCGTCTGGCAACTGTGTTTGCTGAATCGCGAAATGTGATCAACGTCCGATAAATCCGCTTGCCGCATGCCGTGGAGGCCCCTTCCATCGTATAGAGACGAACGTAACGGCTAAGACTTTTGCCTGGCTCCTGTAACCGTTCAAACAAGACATTTGTGCAAATTCCTCCGCGTATCTTCTCGTAATCCTGAAGAGCTTTGGAAAAAACAGCGGCATTCTGAACGGCACGGCCTTTGGAGTCCAGTTCCAGTACCTTTCTTCCAATGTCAGAATCAGGCGAAACGGCATTATCCTCAGCGTCCGCTTGCAAGACAGCGAGAACCAGAGCGGCGGCCAACAAACAAAATGTGAACAGGTAAGTTCGCATCGTATTGAATGAAAATGGCAGAATAAGTTCGTCGAAAATTATTCAATGTTGCTCAACTTTTCAAGCGCCAATGGCACGCTTCAAACGAGTCTGGGCCAGGCGGCCCATGTGTGCCGCCCTTGCGTTGGCTGCTACAAAATTTGCTTCAACTGTTCTTTGCGCCGGCACGGCTTTCAGGTAAAACAGAGGCGTGCAAATGCGCTTCATCCTCGGCCCGGCAGGCAGCGGCAAGACATTCCGTTGTCTCGAGGAAATCCACCGCGCACTCGCTGACACGGACGGTTCGCCGTTACTGCTCATTGCCCCAAAACAGACGACGTATCAATTGGAGCGGCAGTTGCTCGCGGATTCGACTCTGCGCGGTTACACGCGCCTGCGCATCCTTTCGTTCGACCGGCTGGCGAAATTTATTTTCGAACAGTTGCAAAAACCGCCGCCGCGTTTGCTGGATGAGGAGGGCCGGTTGATGGTTCTGCGCAGCCTGCTGGCAAAAAAACGCGACGAACTGCGTCTCTTTCGCGCCAGCGCGCGGCTGACCGGCTTCGCGCAACAGCTCAGCCAGGTGCTGCGCGAATTGCAGCGGCATCAGTTGACGCCCGAATCGCTCAGCCAGCTCGCCGAGAGTGTCCAAAGCGTCGAAGGTCTCAGCGCAAAACTTCACGATCTTGCCACGTTGTTGCGCGATTATCTCGGCTGGTTGCAATCGCATCGGTTGCAGGATGCCGATTACCTGCTCGACATCGCCACGCAAAATTTGCGCGAATCGCATCCGCCGCTCGGCCTGGGCGAAGTCTGGGTGGACGGGTTCACCGAAATGTCGCCCCAGGAATTGGATCTGCTCGCCGAACTTTTGCCCGAGGCAGCGAAGGCGACGATGACGTTTTGCCTCGACCGCATTCCCAAGGAAAAAGTTTCGTGGCTTTCGAATTGGTCGGCGGTCCGGAACATTTTCGACAAGTGCAAGCAACGGTTCGCCGCGCTGCCGGATTGCGAAATCCACACCGAACTGCTCCCGCGCCGGATGGACAAGGGCCGTTTTGTGGACAACCCGGTTTTGTTCCATCTCGAATCGCACTGGGCCGCACCTGCGCCGTTTGCGGAAAAACCGCTGGAAAAAAACCTGCGCGTCGCCGCCTGCGCAAATCCCGAAATGGAAGCAACGCTCGCCGCGCGGGAAATTTTGCGTTTCGTTCGCGCGGGCGGACGTTACCGCGAAATCACGGTGTTGGCGCGCAACCTGCAAACCTATCATGAGCCGCTGGCGAATGTTTTTGCGCGTTACGACATCCCGTTTTTTCTCGATCGGCGCGAATCGGTTTCGCACCATCCGCTGGCTGAGCTTGCCCGTAACGCGTTGCGCACCGTGGCGCGCTCGTGGACGCGCGACGACTGGTTCGCGGCGCTCAAGACCGGCCTTGTGCCCGCGGCGGAAGCCGAGATTGACCGTCTCGAAAACGAAGCGCTCGCCCGCGGTTGGTCTGGAAAAATCTGGCATCAGCCCATCGCGATTGCCGACGACGCCTCGCTCGCGCATGAATTGGAACGCGTCCGCAAAAAGATTGTTCCACCGTTCGAGCGGCTCGCCATCCGGTTGGGCACGAACCCGAACGGCGCGCAACTCGCCGAGGCGATGCGCGACTTTTGGGAAAATTTGCGCGTGACGGAAACGCTCGAGCAATGGAGCACGCAGGAGAGCAAGCCGAACCCGGTGCATCTGACCGTTTGGGAGCAGATGAACGCGTGGCTGGATAACGTCGAGCTCGCGTTCCCGACCGAGCCGCTGCCGTTGAGAGAGTGGCTCCCGATTTTGGAAGCGGGACTGGCGGGACTGACCGTCGGCGTGATTCCACCCGCGCTCGACCAGGTCTTGATCGGCGCGATTGACCGCTCGCGCAACCCGGACATTCGCCTCGCGCTGGTGCTCGGCATGAACGAAACCGTTTTTCCCGCCCCACCCAAATCTTCCGTGCTGCTCACCGATGCCGACCGCGAAGCGTTGGAAAACGAAGGCATCGCGCTCAACACAGTGCGCCAGCAACTCAGCCAGGAACGCTTTTACGGTTACATCGCCTGCACACGCGCGCGCGAACGGTTGGTGCTCACCCATTGCCATGCCGATGCGTCCGGCAATCCGCTCAATCCCTCGCCGTTCCTGTCGCATTTCAAGGAGCTTTTCCCCGTGCTCGAATTCGAAGCGTTCCACGGACTCGGCGACTGGCACGAAAGCGAGCACGCAACCGAACTGATCGCGCCGCTGTTGCGCAATCAATCGCGCAGCGCGGAAAAGAAAATCGCGGAGCTTTCGCGTTTGAACGATTTGCCCGCGCTCGCTTCGTTGCGCGAACAACTGCAACATCTCATTCCTGTGTCGCAGGCCGAATCGCTTTCACCGACACTGGCGCACCAGCTTTATGGCCCGGCGTTGAAAACTTCCGTGAGCCGCATGGAACAATTCGCCGCCTGCCCATTCAAGTTTTTCGTCCATTCCGGCTTGCGCGCCGAGGAGCGGAAAAAATTCGAGATGGACATCCGCGACCAGGGCAATTTCCAGCATGAAGTTTTGGCCGAGTTCCACATCCAACTCAAGGAGGACAAAAAGCGCTGGCGCGACATCACGCCCACCGAGGCGCGCGAGCGCATCAAGAGCATCGCCGCCAGCCGGATGGTGAGCTTTCGCGAAGGGTTGTTGCAATCGACGGACGAAACGAAATTCACTGCGCGCGTATTGATGGAGTCGCTGCAGGATTTTGTCGAAACGCTTATCGGCTGGATGCAACGGCAATATGCGTTCGACCCGGTGGAAGTTGAATTGCCGTTTGGCGACAAGGAAGGAAAAAGTCCGCCGTGGGAACTGGATTTGGGCGAAGGCCATCGGCTCCTCTTGAACGGGCGCATTGATCGCATTGATTTGTGCGCGCGTGACGGCGGCGACGAAGCACTCTGCGTGGTAGTGGATTACAAATCGAGCCAGAAACAGCTCGACCCGCTTCTGCTCCAGCACGGATTGCAATTGCAACTGGGCGCGTATCTCAACGTGCTGCGCCATTGGCCGAATCCAAAGGGATTGTTCGGCGTTTCGAAATTGGTCCCCGCGGGCGTTTTTTACGTGAACTTGCGCGGACGTTATGGGCAGGGCGAAAATCGCGACGAAGCCCTGGCTGACGTGGACAGCGCGCGGAAGCTGGCCTATCGCCACGCGGGCCGGTTCGACGCGGGCACGTTGGACC
>DASRBR010000367.1:0-3272 GCA_035653495.1 Verrucomicrobiia bacterium | reverse complement strand
CGTTTAACCGTCCGCGATGCGCCATGCCCAAAACAATTTCCTGCACGCCCTGGCCGGCGGCTTTCTCGATGGCAAGGTCCAGCAGCGGAATGAGGCTTTCGGAGCCCTCAAGCGAAAAGCTTTTTGCGCCAACGAATTTTTTGCGAATGAATTCCTCGAACGTAACGGCGTCGGTCAAACGCGTCAGGATGCGCAGTTGTTCCGCGCGGCTGAGGCGGATGTGGTTCGCGACGGGCTCCATGCGATGCTGCAACCAGCGCCGTATCGAGAGATCGGCAATGTGCATGTATTCCACTCCGATGGACTCGCAATAAGTCGTCCGCAAACATTCGACCACTTCGCGGATGGTAGTGGGATTGCAGGATGGAAAAGTTTCCGTGTGGATGCGCCGATCCAAATCAGAGCCGGTGATACCCCAAAATGCCGGGTCCAATTCCGGCGGCGTTTGGCGCGGCAATCCCAAGGGATCAATCTTTGCGATGATATGTCCGCGGACTCGATAAGCGCGGATGAGATGGTCCAGCCGCTCTTGCAACGCGGCGGCTTGCGGGCCGTCGAGCAACTCGGTGGCTGGGGTCGCGACGCGGCTGGTTGGATTGAACAACGTTGGCGGACGGAACGACGGAGCGAAACGCACGGTGGTTGCTTCGCCGTTGGGAAATTTTTTGAAATATTCCTGCCAATCGCGCGACACGGAATCGGGGTTGCGCAGAAATTCGGCGTAAAGCGATTCAATGAACGGGAGATTCTGTGGAGATGAAAATGGAGGCATTCCGCTTAGCTTTTCACCTGCAATGTCGAAACGACTTTGTGCACGCCATCGGTGTCCAGCGCGAGTTGAATTGCCTTGCGGATGTTCTCGGGAGAGGACGCCGAGCCGGACAATGTCACCACCCCGTCGGAGGTGCTCACGGAGATCTTGATGGCGCTCAAATCGGGATCGCGCACCAGCTTGGCCTTGATGGCGGCGGTGATACGGGCATCGGCTGTTGCATCGGAAATAGCTTCGCCCGCTTTTTGCGCTTTTTCGCGGATTACTTGGCCGGTCTTGGACATTTCATTCTTGATGTCATCCAAGGTCAGGTTGGACGTTCCGATTTTGTCCTGGACGAATTGTTTGGTTTGCGAAGCCGCGCCTGTGATGTCCTGCCGGGCCTTTTCCGCGTGTGGATTCGAGCCGCTGTAAAACCAGATGGCTACAACGGCGATAACGATGACCACAAAAATGAAAACAATAAAATTTTTCATGATTCAACCCGAGGTAACTTCCTTTTGTGCCCATCAAATGTCAAATGCGGCAGCAAGACGCGTATCGCCATCGAAGACGCGCATTTCACGGACTCAAAATTTATGATTCCACGCTTCCGAAGAATATTTTTCAAGCAGAGCCGGAGGGACGGGAGGCAAAGCGGGCAGAATCGAATCGGCGTTCCAGGTTTTGCGCAGGGCGGATTTAAGGGATTCAGACGAAAGATTCAGATTCGTCAGGAATTTGGAGTGCGCGCGATTTTGCCGGTAATCGGGTTGCCTGGAGGGCATTCGCAAAAACTGCTCGATTTGTGGAATGTCGAAGTTGAGCAGAAACGTCCCATGAAAAATCAGGAACCGTTTGCGGCGGCGTTGCGCATTGCCGGAGAATTTCAGATTGTCCAGCGTCAGATCCGTGTGGCCCTGGACGCGCACGCGGCCTCGGACCAAACTTTGCAACGCGGCTTGATGGCGGTCCATGATGAACAGATTGGTTCCCGATATGCCCCGCAACGGACCCGCTTCAGATATTCTCAAGAGCAGCGAGTAATTCAGGCAACCCATGCCTTGCAAAACCGTTCCTCCGCCACTGCACCGGCGGAGAACCGGCACATTAGCTTTCCGGCAGCTTTCGATGTGCACTTCGCGCTCAACAGGGTTCGCATATCCAACCACAACGAACGGTTCTTGCGGCTCCCAAAAGCGCAGGATTTCGTCCAATTCTCCCGCTTCGCACCGGTCGAGAAGCGCCTCGTCGCATGCGAGGTTTGCGGCGGGCGAGGGGAGGGTCAAATCAATATATTTCATTGTGTTCGGATTGTGCTACTATATGGTTTCCGAACCTTTTCGGATAGCGCCTTGTCTAAAGTGAAAAGGTTGGAGTAAGGTTAAACGTGATTGGCGTTTCCAATCATTCATTTAGCGTCCAGAGAATCAGGATAACAAAGTGAAATTGCAGACAGAACAACCAAAAACCTCCCGGCCTGGTGGACGGGAAGAACCGCCCGCGAAAAAAAATAACGGCTCCGAAGCGCAGGAATGGTTCGAGCTGCTCGAACCCGCCGTGGAATTTGTCCTGAAAACCCAGGAACCAACCCGCGCGACGCGTTTCTTCGACCGATTGGTCGAGCGCCTTCGCCAATCCGGCTTTGCCGTGCCGCAAGTCGTCAGCACGCCTTACGTCAACACCATCCCGCTCGATAAACAACCTGCTTATCCCGGAGACTGGCAAACGGAAGTTCGCATCAAAAGCTTTATCCGCTGGAATGCCATGGCGATGGTAGTCAATGCCAATGCGATTCATGACGGGTTGGGCGGTCATATTTCCACTTTCGCTTCCTCGGCCACGTTGTATGAAGTGGCCTTCAACCATTTCTTTCGCGGACGCAACGCAAATTTTCCCGGGGACATCGTTTATTTCCAAGGACACGCCTCGCCGGGCGTTTATGCACGGGCATTCCTTGAAGGGCGGTTGACTGAGCAGCATTTGCAAAATTTCCGTCAGGAACTCCAACACGGAGGCGGGCTTTCGTCGTATCCCCATCCTTATCTGATGCCGGATTTCTGGCAGTTCCCGACCGTTTCAATGGGGCTTGGTCCCATCATGTCCATCTACCAGGCACGGTTCAATCGTTACCTGCGCGCCCGCGGCATCATCAAGGGCGAGGAACAAAAGATTTGGTGTTTCATTGGCGATGGCGAGACGGACGAACCCGAAACGCTCGGCGCATTGACGCTCGGTTTGCGTGAAAATCTGGACAACCTCATCTGGGTCGTGAATTGCAATCTGCAGCGCCTGGATGGTCCGGTGCGCGGCAACGGCAAAATCATCCAGGAACTTGAGGCGCTCTTCCATGGCGCGGGCTGGAATGTTATCAAGGTAATTTGGGGTTCGGATTGGGACGAATTGCTGGCGCGCGATCATAGCGGCTTGCTCATCAAACGCATGGGCGAAGTGGTGGATGGTGATTATCAGAAATATTGCGTCGAGCCCGGCAGTTACACCCGAAAACATTTCTTCGGCA
>DASRBR010000366.1:0-4635 GCA_035653495.1 Verrucomicrobiia bacterium | reverse complement strand
CATCTCAATCGGCGTTTGGAGCAGGCATTGCAAAACGGGCTGCAGCATCCATCCGTTGCGGTCCGCCGCGCGGCTGTGATGGTCTTGCCGCGCAACGCCGCGTCGATTGATGAAATGCGCAAATACAATTTGCTGCAAGATTCTGACGCGCAGGTCCGCCTCGCCACCTTGCTTGCGATTTCCGAGATGCCACCGAACGATGCCATCGGTTCGCAGCTCGTGTCCTTGCTGGATTCGACCAATGTTTCGTGGGACCGGTGGCTGGATGATGCAGCCACATGCGCAGCCGCGCGGAATGATTTGTCATTCCTCAAGGCAATGCTTGCGAGTGGCTCCGCAAATATGGCAGATGAAGGAATTGGCGAAATTGTGCAGCGCGTTGCCACTCACTATGCGATGCGCGCGCCAAAAGGTTCCGTCCTTTCCTTGCTCGCGCGGATCAATTCGGGGAACAGCGCGATAGGCGGTGTTTTGCTGCAAAGTTTTGCGTCCGCATGGCCCTCCGATGAACTTCCTGCACTCGATGACGCGAGCCGAAACGAGCTTCAAAAGTTGATGGATGGTCTCGATGGCCACAATCAAACGCGCCTGCTGCTGCTCGCACAAAAATGGCATTGCGCGGACCTGTTCCCGAAGCTGCTTTCCTCGCTGACGCAATCGTTGCAATCCAGGCTGGCCGATGCATCACTTTCCGCCTCCGAACGCGCGGACGCCGCGAGCCAGCTTGTCGCGCTTGAAGATCATCCCGGGACAATCGGGCTCATCCTTGCGCAAGTAAATGCGGTTTCTTCACCCGAACTCAATATCGAGTTGATCAAGGCCCTTTCAGAAAGCCATGATCCGCAAACGGGCCCCGCGCTGGTGCGGCATCTTCGCGAGTTGACGCCCACGACCCGCCGCTTTCAGATCACGGTTCTTTTGCGCAGGACGGAATGGTGCTCCGCGCTTTTGGACGGTGTCGAAAAAGGGTTGTTGCAGCCGAGCGACATCGCAACGGAGCAATGGGCGCAATTGAAGGCAAGCGCGGACAGCGCGATTGCCAAACGCGCGGAGACACTTTCCGGCAGCCTCGGCGTCGTGACGCCCGACCGCGCCGAAATCGTCAAAAAATTTCTGCCGGTCGCGGCGATGCGTGGCGATGCGAACCGAGGGAGGGAAGTGTTCACGCAGAATTGCGCCATTTGCCACACGTTCAATGGCCGTGGAGGCAAGGTCGGGCCTGACCTCACCGGCGTTGGCGCGCGCGACAAAAAAGACATTCTCATCGACATCCTCGACCCGAACCGTTCCGTGGAAGCGAATTATCGCGCATGGAACGTGGTGACGCGCGACGACGAAACTTATTCCGGCCGCCTCGAAACTGAGACACAAACCACGGTGGAGATCCTTGATTCCGCCGGCCAAAAGCACATTATCCAACGAAGAGACATCAAAGAGATGAACACCAGCGGATTGTCCATCATGCCCAACGGCTTCGAAAGTTTGTCGGAAAACGATTTGGCATCGTTGCTCTCGTTTCTAATGACGCCGAACACTGCGTTATGAGCTTGCCTGCCATGTCTCAACCCTCTATCGCGTGAACGCCTGCATGCAAATTTGAGCATGTTCGAGACAAGGGCCGCGAAGTGGGCAAATTTCGCCACAGCCACGGCGAAATTTCGTGCAATTTTCTCTTTTTCGCGCTTCATCAGATGAGGAAGCCGGCAGCCAAAAATTGGTTCTTATACATTCTTAATACAAAATTTGAATGCCTATTGTGTGGCCCTGCATACAGCCATGACAAAATTTTACCATCAGATGCTGTGAGAGTGATTCTTCAAAAATTTTCAAGGTATCCTTTGGAAATAGATTTCTAATACATTTCTTATACGTGGCAAAGCAGCCTGTTAAAATCGCTGTTTCATCCGTGAACCAAATCCATCAGCGTGTTTAAACTGGCGCACGGTTTTTTACTTTTTTTTGCTTTCTTTCAGCGGCGATTTTTTCACGAACATTCCCAATCCCGTGTAAATCAGCGCGTTTAAAAAGTGTTAACGGATTTTTACCGTTTGGCATCCGCGTTGCTTGGAGGGTTTCCGTGCTTACTTGTGTAAACCAATCGAATTGCCGTCGCGTCCAGTATGTCGCGGCGACCGGGGAAGTGCCCAGTTTCTCCTTTAATCGAGATCAAGTGGCGCACTGCCAATCCTAATTATGAAGAAAATCGAAGCCATCATCAAACCATTCAAACTCGAAGACGTAAAGGGCGCCTTGGCTGAAATTGGTGTGAACGGCATGACCGTCACAGAAGTCAAGGGCTTTGGACGTCAAAAGGGCCATACCGAAACCTACCGCGGAAGTGAGTACACCGTTGACTTTCTGCCGAAGGTCAAGCTCGACCTCGTCGTGGAGGATGAGATCGCGGAATCCGCCGTGAACACCATCGTCATGTCCGCGCGCAGTGGCAAGATCGGTGACGGCAAGATCTTCGTTACCACCCTCGATGAAGTCGTTCGCATCCGCACGGGTGAGAAAGGGAAAACCGCCATCTGAAGAAAGCCCAGATCCCGAATGAACAACGCTCCAGCCAAACCATATATGATAAAAAAACTAATCAACTCGATAAGTATCCTGTTCCTGCTCCTCATGTTCGCTTCGCCCTTGCTGGCGGACGGCACCAATGCGCCTGCTGACACTGGCCCCAAACCCGACCCCGCCGGCACTGCCACTGGCATGGCTTCTGACACCCAGGCTGCGGCGGGAGTCAGCACGTTTGTCGTCACAGCGCCATCAGAATTGAGCGCGGACGACAAGAAGGACCCGGCGAAGGTCAAGGCATATAACGACGCGAAGAAGGCATTTGACGACTATACGGCGCAAACCGCGAAGGAACCGCTGGCGGTGAAGCTGGCGGATGCCGTTGGCCACAATCGCGTTGCCATCAACTTCACTTGGACATTGGTGACGGGCTTCCTGGTCATGTTCATGCAGGCGGGATTCGCGCTGGTGGAAACCGGTCTTTGCCGCGCGAAGAACGCGGGCCACACCATGGCCATGAACTTCATGATTTATCCAATGGGCATGTTGGGCTTTTACCTGTGCGGCTTCGCGCTCATGTTTGGCGGCATGGCAGACCCGAACAGTCCCAACGGCGGCGGTATAGCAACAATGGGTAATTATGCCGGCTTGAACCATGAGTTCGGCATCCACATAGCCGGGAAGTTTTTCGGCTTGTTCGGCACGAAAGGCTTCCTGCTGCAAGGAGCAGGATATGACACGGCGGCATTTGCGTTGTTCCTGTTCCAGATGGTGTTCATGGACACGACGGCAACGATTCCCACTGGTGCCGCGGCCGAGCGCTGGAAATTTTCGGCATTCATGATTTACGGCTGCTGTATCGGGACGATCATGTATCCGTTCTTCGGCAACTGGGTTTGGGGCAATGGCTGGCTCTCGAACCTCGGCACGAATTTCGGCATCGGCCACGGCCACGTTGACTTCGCCGGTTCCTCAGTCGTCCATATGCAAGGCGGCGTCATCGCGCTAGTCTTTGCCTGGCTGATCGGGCCGCGTTACGGGAAATATGACAAGAACGGCAAGATTGTTCATCCCATCGTTCCGCACAGCATTCCTCTCGTTATGCTCGGTACGTTCATCCTTGCGTTCGGCTGGTTCGGTTTCAATCCCGGCTCCAGCCTTGCGGCGACTGATTTGCGCATTGCGGTTGTCGCCGTCAATACAATGCTTGCTTCGGCGACGGGCGCTCTTGCAGCGACGCTCTGGATGTGGTGGGTGCGCACAAAGAAACCGGATCCTTCGATGATGTGCAACGGCATGTTGGCGGGTCTGGTCGCCATTACCTGCCCATGCGCGTTCGTCAGCGCGGGCGGCGCAAGCATCCTTGGCGCTGTAGCGGGCGTCCTGGTGGTCGAGTCCGTGTTCTTCTTTGACAAGATCGGCATTGACGATTGTGTGGGCGCCATCTCGGTCCATGGCGTCAACGGCGCGTGGGGCTGCCTCTCCCTTGGCCTGTTTGCCGACGGCACTTACGGCGATGGTTGGAACGGCGTTCCCGGCACCGTGAAGGGCTTGTTTTACGGCGGCGGGTTTGGCCAGCTCATCGCCGAAACGATCGGCGTTGTTACCTGCTTCGTGGCGCTCGCGGTGGTCTCGCTCATCGTTTATTACATCGCCGAGAAACTCGTTGGCAACCGCGTGCCACTCGATGTCGAAATCGAGGGTCTGGATCTGCCCGAAATGGGTGTTCCTGGTTACGCGGGCGTGGTCATGGACAAACAAAGCGAAACTCCGATGCCACCCGGCGGGGGTCGTCCGGCGACCGCCTCTGCTCCCATGGCGAAAGCTTGAAAATCAATAATCGTGGGCTGCGCGGGAGCAACATTCCCGCGCAGCCTGCAAACCAAAACATTCCTAATCTATGCATCTTCGATACGATCAAATTCTCATTGCGGCGCTGGGCCTTTGCGCGGGCGGATTCATCGGCGTGTTGTTCGGCACCATCCAGAACAACGCGCTGCGCAAAAACCAGCAACTTCAGCAAAGCGGCAAGCTGAACAATGGCTGGGCCGTGATGCCCGGCTCAGGCCGTCGTGTGGCTTATTTGCTGATAACGCTGGCTCTCGTACAGGTGGTTTG
>DASRBR010000365.1:0-8907 GCA_035653495.1 Verrucomicrobiia bacterium | reverse complement strand
CAATCACCGATACCGCGCTCCAGGTGGCATTGTCACGCGCCTGCTCGAAATCGGCTTGCGCGCTGGCAAAAGAAACCAGGTTGGTCGAGCCGTCGGGGTGATGGATTGCGCCGACGACCTCCGTCAAAACAAAATTTCCGTTGTCCGCACGGCCCGGGCCTTTGCCGGGCAACGAATCGTGCGGCAACGCTTCGATGCGCAAGCCGGTGATGTCCTTCAGCCCGTTCGTGAACGAGAGAACATAAACGTCCGTGTCGGCGCGTTTGCCATCCGCGAGCAATGAACTGTCATCCTGGATTTTGAGCGTGCCGCCGTTTGCGCTGACGGCGGACACGGGCGTCAACGCCTGCCAAAGATGGTCCCAAACCAGCGCATCCAGTTTTTCTTTTTGCCAATCTTCAAATGCGGTCTGCCATTCCGGATGCGGGCCGTCGAATTTTTTCTGCGCCTGCGCCAGTTCTTCGTCCATTGTGTTCAGCTTCGCTTCCTGCTCCTTATTGGGAACCAGCATGCCCGGTTCGCGCGCTCCGATGATCGGTTCGTCGATGTCGGCAAAGAACGCGCCGAGCGAATAAAAATCGCGCTGCCTGATGGGATCGAATTTATGGTCGTGGCATTGCGCGCAACCGATGGTCTGCCCCAGCCAGACGGCGCTGACGCATCGCACTCGGTCGGTCAACATCCGCGCTTCGTAATCTTTTGGCTGCGCGCCGCCTTCCTCGGTCGTGAGCAGGAGACGGTTGAACGCAGAGGCGATTTTATCCTCGCGCGTGCTGTTGGGGAGCAAATCGCCGGCAAGTTGTTCGCGGGTGAATTGGTCGAACGGCTTGTTTTCGTTGAAGGCGTTGATGACGTAATCGCGATAAGGCCAGACGTTGCGCGGATTGTCGGAATGATAACCGATGGTGTCCGCGAACCGAACAATATCAAGCCAGCCGATGGCCATGCGTTCGCCGTATTGCGGCGATGCCAAAAGACGGTCAATCAGTTTGGCAACGGCGTCGGGCGATCTGTCCTTTTCGAAAGCTTCGACTTCCTCCGGTTTGGGCGGCAGGCCGATCAAATCGAAGTAAAGCCTGCGCGCGAGCGTGCGGCGGTCCGCAGGCGGCGCTGGTTTGAGGCCATCTTCGCGCAAATGCTCGCGGACCAGATAATCAATCGGATTTTTGTTCGGCGGAACGGCAGCTTTGGTTGGTGGGACATACGCCCAATGCTTTTCGTAAACTGCGCCATTGGCGATCCACCGGCGCAACGTTTCCTTTTGCGCGACCGTGAGGTTTTTATGCGCTTCCAGCGGCGGCATGATGTCGTCCTGGTTGGTGGCGTTGATGCGCGAGATGAGTTTGCTTTCGCCAGGTTTGCCGGGAACAATGGCGCCCTTGGCAACGGCATCTTCGCGCACATCGAGGCGGAACTTGCCCTTGCGCTGTTTTTGGTCGGGACCGTGACAGTGAAAGCAATTGTCTGAAAGGATGGGCCGGATGTCGCGATTATAGGAGATTTTCTCCGCGCCAAAAGCAGGGAATCCTAAAGCGCAACAAAGTAATGCGCTTCCAATGGCGACGAGGTGTTTGGGTTTTTCCATTTCAGGCACAGAATTCGCGCCGACGCAATATAAACGAAAGCATCGGCTTGGCCAAGATGTCAATCAGAATGACGCGAAAAACGCGCTCATTCATTAATTTCTCATCAAAATGCAAAAGTCCAACTGGAAACGCTTGAATTCTGACTGCGGTAATCCATGGGGGCGCAAATGGGTTGGATTCCGACTTGAGCCGGATCATTGCTTCGCGGCGCATTCCATGGCTGTCACGGACAGCGCTGGCAAAATGATTTTATCGTCCGAAACGGGCAGTGGAACGGTCTAACCAGCAAAGGCGCTTCCCAATGGTTGATGACTTGATGACTTTTATTCGTAAGGAAAATACGCTTTCCAAACCCGCGGCTCGTTTTGGCATTTCCAATTCGGCGGGGATGGAGTATGATTGCGCAGATTTATGGTGCTGGTCATAGACAATTACGATTCGTTCACCTACAACCTCGTGCAATATCTCGGCGAGTTGAATGTGGAACTGCAGGTGCATCGCAATGACCAAATTTCGATGGAACAGATCAGCGAACTCAAACCCGAGCGCATCCTGATTTCGCCGGGGCCGTGTTCGCCGCGCGAATCGGGATTGTCGAATGAAATCATCCGCGCGTTCGGGCCGCAGGTCCCATTGTTTGGCGTCTGCCTCGGCCATCAATGCATCGGCCACACGTTCGGTGGCGAGGTGGTGGTGAACTACCGCATGATGCACGGCAAGACTTCACCCATCAATCATAACGGCCAGGATTTGTTCGAAGGAATGCCGAACCCTTTTGCCGCGACGCGTTATCATTCTCTCGTCATCAAAAAGGATTCGCTGCCCGATTGCCTTGAAATCACCGCAGAGTCGGACGAAGGCGAAATCATGGGCGTCCGCCACAAACAATTTCCCATCTGGGGCGTGCAATTCCATCCCGAGAGCATCCTCACCGAGAACGGCCGCACGATTGTAAAAAATTTCCTCAAGCTTGGTTGAAATTTCAACCAGCAGCTCGCCCGACAGCCTTTCAACAAACAAAAAGCGTGGGACTCTTGCGAATCCCACGCCTTGAAAATACTCCGTTCAATTAGCAGCGGTTAAAGAAATACTGTGGCCAAGAATTGTGTCTTAATAAGATTTGGGAGCGCGACCGTCCCGGTCGCTGCACTTGGCGTCCCGCCAAGTGTTTGGTGGATGATTCCGCTCGGCGGGACGCCGAGCGGGTGCGGGCAAGGACGCCCGCGCTCCCTTTTTATTAAATTGCTCTAACGGCCGTATTGGCGTCCGCCGCCGCGCTGCGGGGCGCGTTCTTCACGCGGGCGCGCTTCGTTGACCGTCAGGTCGCGGCCATCGAGGTTTTTGCCGTTCATCGCCTCGACGGCGGCCTCGGCGGATTCCTTCGATTCCATGGTGACAAACCCAAAACCGCGCGGGCGGCCGCTGAATTTGTCCATGATCAAATCAACTTCCTGCACCGTGCCGAATTGCGAGAAGATGTCCTGCAATTGGTTTTCGGTGGTGTTGTACGAGAGATTGCCGATGTATAATCTTGTGCTCATGATGATTCTTGATGATTTCTTTCTTTCCTTAACTGCTCCTTCCAGACCGTTCCCGACCATCGGGTTTCAAATCATCACTGAAAACACGTTCAACTGAAGATTTTCCTAGCCCTGAAATGCAAGTTAACTACTAAGATTTCAAGCTAGTCCATCTCAATGGAAATGCAAAATTATTTGTTTGGACCCTTTATTTTTGCGCATTACGTCCTTGATGCTCACCGGTTTGCCGCTTTTGCGCTTGCTTTCGTCGGCGGCTTCCATGAAGGCATAAATTTCCACCGTCTCGGCGTTCGGCACCGGGGCGATATCCGTCTGAAAAAAGTTCATTATCTGCTGCACCAACGGCGCGTAATCTCCATCGCCCTTTTGCTCGGCAATGCCCTTGCTGCCGAACACAATCACCTTGTGCGTGCTCGCGTTGCGCTGGCCGATCAAGATCCCAATCCGCCCGTCCGACCACGTGCCGGTCACGACGTCCGTTAACTTCGTTGCCGTCCTCGAAACCGATTCGCAACCGGGCCCCATGATGGTGAACAACGCTTCCGTCGGATGGATCCCATACCAAAACAAATCCGGATGATGCGGTTCCAGTTCGCAAGGCCCGTAGGAAACCGCGCTGCGGATTTCGCCGACGTTGGTGTTCTTCAAGTCCACCATGCATTCATAATAACGGTAGGCCGACGAACTGAACCACGGCACATGATTTTCCCGCGCCAACCGGTCAATCTCGATCACGTCCTTGAGCGACGCAGCCACCGGCTTGTCCACGAACACCGGTTTGTGCGCCTTGATGATGGGCCGCACCTGTTCCAGCTTGGGCCGGCCATCGAGGCTTTCCAGCAATACCACATCGACGTCCTTGCAAAGGTCCTCGATGGAATCTTCCATCTTCACGCCGTATTTTTCCGTCAACTGCTTTACGTAACCGTCGATGCGCGTGCGGCTCTCCTCGATGTCCGGGCTGCCGCCGCGAAACGCCGCGACCACCTTGCCGCCGGCGACGTGCTTGGGGTCGTTCTCGTCATTGATCAACCTGGTGAACGCCGTAGCATGCGAAGTATCGCAACCGACGATGCCAATGCGCAAATCGGCCGCGCGCGATGCAGCGGCAACGACCAAACTTCCTGCAATCAAAACGAACAAGGATTTTTTCATTGGAGACAGCTTTAATGATTTGGCTTTGGCCCGGCAAGCTGTTTCGACATACAAAAAAATCCACACGCGGTGTCCATTGAGTGGTATGAAATGCTACTGGGACCGCCGAACCGATCGCCTCTTCGGTGTGATTTGCATGCTCATGGTGATGCTTTGGTTTGCTCGCGAGATTTGCGAAAAAGCTCGTGCTACTTCGCCGGTGAACACCCGGAACAATCCCAACGCCTTCTTCGCGTGGACAACCAATTCCTCCGTTCATTACACCCTTCACCTACGATCCGCACAAAGCCGACGTCTGGTTGTTTGAAACCGCAGGGCAGGGGACTGTTAACATTCCGACCAATTCGCCATCGCAAAAACCGAAGTGGGTTTGGAAGAATTAGCGAAGAAGAGATTCGTGCGCCGCAGCGCGGACAGTCCCGCTTGCGGGATCCGCGTCTTGCAATCGATGTTCAGCGTTCGATGTTCGGCGTTCGATGTTTTCGTGATTTCCAATTCACCACGCACCACGCCTACGTCTCAATCCCGTACGCCTTGATCTTGTTGTAGAGCGTTTGCCGGCCAATGCCCAGGCGTTTGGCGGTTTCCAATTTGTTCCCGCCGGTTTCCTTGAGCATCTGGACGATTGTGTTGCGCTCAACGCCTTCCAGCAAGGTGAAGCTCGTGTCGCCCGCCGGTTCGTTTGTCGCCGAGGTGATGGACAGGTCCACGCCTTCGACCAGCTTGCCTTCGCACAGTAGCACCGCGCGCTGCACTTCGTTCTGCAACTGGCGCACATTGCCGGGCCAGTCGAACGAACGCAACCGCTCCGCCGCCTCGTCCGAAAATCCAGTGATGTCGCGGTTCGCCTGCGCCGCAAAACGTTTCAGAAACGCCGTCGCCAGCGGCAAAATGTCTTCGCGCCGTTCGCGCAACGGCGGCAGATGAACCGACACCGCGCTGATGCGGTAGAACAAATCTTCGCGTAACTTGCCGTCACGGATGGCTTCCTCCGGCTTGCGGTTGGTCGCGGCGATGATGCGGCAATCGGTCTTGTAACTCGTGCGTCCGCCCACGGGCCGCACTTCCTTTTCCTGCAGCACGCGCAGCAACTTGCTCTGCGTATCGATCGGCATTTCGGACAATTCATCCAGCAAGAGCGTCCCGCCTTCGGCTTGCCGGAAAAGGCCTTCGCGATCGCTGTGCGCGCCGGTGAACGCGCCTTTCACCGAGCCGAACAATTCGCTCTCGATCAATTCACGCGGCAACGCGGCGCAGTTGATCTTGATGAGCGGTCCTGAAGCGCGCGCGCTCGAAGTGTGGATCAAATCCGCGATGACTTCCTTGCCCGTGCCGCTTTCGCCGGTGATGAGAATGGAAACATCGCTGGGCGCGACGCGGCGCACGGTGCGCACCACCGATTTCATCGCTTCGCATTGGAAAATCGCCGTGCCGGTCGAGACCGCCTCCCGCAAGGAACGGATTTCCAACGCGCGTTTGATGAGGTTGAGCAGGCTTTCCGGGTCAAAAGGCTTTTCCTGAAAATGAAACGCGCCGCGCTTTGTCGCTTCGACGGCGACATCATAAGTCGCATGGCCTGTGAGCATGATGACTTCGGCTTCGGGCCATTCCTTTTTGATGAGCGGGAGCAGGTCGAGGCCGCTGGCATCGGGCAGTTTGTAATCCAGCAGGACCACGTCCGGCTGGAAGCGCCCGTAGGCCTCCTTCAACCCGCCGCCGTCCTTCACCTGGAAAACCTGGTAGTTACTGCGCTGCAAAACTTGCGCGAGTAACTCGCGGATTTCCGTGTCATCATCCAAGACCAGGATATTTGCCTTCATAATTTGCTGTCGCGATCCCGGGCACAGGCCCGGATAAAACTGTCGAACAATTCCTGATGCTCCCGATAACGGGGCGCCAGTCGTTCAGGGTGAAACTGCACCGTCATCAAATATGGCAACAACCCAGCATCTTCCGGCCGCAACTCCATCGCTTCCACAATCCCATCTTCGCTGGCCGCCGTCACCCGCAACGGCCCTGCCACCCGGCCCACAGCTTGATGATGCGTGCTGTTGACGCCCAATTTTTGTGTCGCGGTTATCTTGGCAAGCAATGAATCCGCTGTCAACCGTGCTTCGTGCACCACTTCCGCCTTCTTATCCATCTGCCGATGGTTCAATGCGCCCGGAATTTGCTTAGCTATGTCCACCACCAGCGTTCCACCCAAAGCCACGTTCATGACCTGGTGCCCGCGGCAAACCGCCATCACAGGTTTGCGCTGGCGAAAAATCTCGTCAATCAAGATCAACTCGCGCAAATCGCGTTGATGGTCCAGTGTCACCGTTTTCCGCAATTCCGGCGACAACTTTTTCGTGTAAAGCTTCGGGTCAACATCATCGCCGCCCGTCAACAACACACCGTCGCAACGCCGCACGCATTCGGCAATCATTTCCCGCGACGCCAAGCCCGGCATGGTCAGCGGCAAACCGCCCGCAACGGTTATCGCCCGTTGATACGCCTCTGAAAGGCTGGTGGACATGTCGCCGAACTCGTTCCCTTTGGTTTCAGTGTTCGGCGACACCAAAATCAGCGGCGCGCGCTTGAAATCAGATTTTTGCTTCCGGGAACCTTTCATGGACGGATTTTTTCACGCGCGCTTCTTCCTCCGGCCGCAAAAGACGGCGGCTGATGCGGCGCCGCACGGCATCCAGCAATTCGAGCCAGTCTTCCAGCGGCGGTTCGGCCACAGCCTGCCAGCGTTCAAAACGCCGGTCACGCATAAAAAATTTCCACTGGTCGCCGACGTGCTGCGCATAGACCTCCACGCGCTCGCCGTCCTCCGTCCGCCGCTTCCAACTGATCTCAGCTTTGGCCATGGTGAAAAATACACTGGAGTGTTGGAGTAACGGAGTATTGGGGAAGATGCCATTTCCCATTACTCCAACACTCGATTACTCCGTTTCCTTCATTAATCCATTTCCCATTCATCCCATCACTCCAATTCCCGTTCCGGCCTGTCCACGCTTGCCACCGCCATCGCCGCAATCCCTTCTTCGCGGCCGATAAATCCCATATGCTCGTTCGTGGTCGCCTTGATGCCCACACGATTCACATTGATCCCCAAGGCCGACGCGATGTTGATTTTCATCTGCGCGACGTGCGGATAAACCTTCGGCTGCTGCGCGATGATGGTCGCGTCCACATTCACAATTTTCGCCTCGCGAAATTTTGCCTGGCGCGCCGCTTCCTCCAAAAAAACCCGGCTCGGCGCGCCTTTCCAGCGCGGGTCAGTGTTCGGAAAAAAATGGCCGATGTCCGCCTCGCCCAGCGCACCCAGGATGGCATCGCAAATCGCGTGCATCAACACATCCGCGTCCGAATGCCCATCCAAACCTTTCGCGTGAGGGATTTCCACCCCGCCCAGCACCAGCTTGCGGCCCGTCACCAACTGGTGAACGTCATAACCTATGCCAACGTGAACCATTGGGCGAATCTAACCACCAAGACACCAAGACACCAAGAACGAAAGCTCGCGGGGAACGGAGCACTGGAGTGCTGGAGTATTGGCGAATTGTTTTTCGCCCGCGATTTAAATTATGCCTGCGGCGGGTGGGGCGAGCGTACTCGCGAGCAATCAATATCTCGTTGCGGACGAGGTGACGAGGCTCTGATTGGTCATTAAATTCGCCTTATGTCGGCGTTCAGCGCCCGCCCCGACATCGGATGTTGGGGTTCATGTTGGATGTTCGATGTTTCCTCTGTATGGCCATCCTCCATCCTCTATTCTCGTGTTTCTTGGTGCCTTCGTGTCTTGGTGGTTACTCGCGAGCCGTCTTTAATCCGCTTGGTGTCTTGGCGTCTTGGTGGTTAAATTCCTTCCATGTCCGAATCATCCCTCAAAGTCCTCGCCGTCATCGGCAGTTTGCATAAAAAATCCGTCACCCGCCACGTCATCCAGCACGTCGCAAAAAAACTGCAGGCCGACGGCTGCGCTGTGGACGTGCTCGATTTCGAAAAGGAACCGCTGGCGCTTTACAATCCCGACACCGCGCACGAAGGCCCCGCTTACGCCGCGTTGCGCGCCCGCGTGGACCACGCCGACGTCATCCTGCTCGGCACGCCCGATTACCACGGCAGCATCAGCAGCGCCACCAAGAATTTCCTGGACCATTTCTGGCGCGAATTTGCCGGCAAACTTTTCGCCACCATCGTCGCCTCGCATGAAAAAGGCCTCACCGCGACGGACCAGCTCCGCACCATCGCCCGCCAATGCTACGCTTGGAGCTTGCCCTATGGCGTCTCCTTCACCGAAGGCGTGGACGTCAAAGACGGCGAAATTGTGAGCGACAATTTCAAACAACGCCTCGAAATGATGATCCGCGACCTGCGCGTTTACGGCGGCCTTTTGAGTCACCAGCGCGCCGCCGATTTGAAGGGAACCGAACCCGGTTTTTTGGCGAGGTTGAGGTAATAACCATCAGGCGTGCGGCTCGACCGATTTTCGAGGTCAAAATGCAGAAAAACGGCCCTTTTGGCTTGAGGAAAAATAGTTTTTTTCACACCCTCCAAAATCACCACTTTTTTGAAAAGCAGCAAACCCGCATAAACATTGCTTCAAACCCGCTTTTTTTCACAAAGATTCATCA
>DASRBR010000364.1:0-4954 GCA_035653495.1 Verrucomicrobiia bacterium | reverse complement strand
ATCTTCTTTTCCGGCTTCTGGAGCAAGGATGACATCCTGCACGTCGCGCGACATTGGCAAGGTTCCGCGATCCCATTTTACCTTGGCGTCTTTGGCGCGCTGCTGACGGCGTTCTACATGACACGGCAGATTTGCTACGTTTTCTTCGGGCACAATCGCGGCTCCGAACCGCTCTTGGTCGAGGAGGAAGCGCATGCTGCTGCCGAGCATGGACATATTGACCCGCACGAAAATCCGCCCGTGATGACCATCCCGCTGGTGGTTCTCGCGGTTTTTGCCATCGTGCTGGGCTTCATCGGCACGCCGGCGTGGCCGTGGTTTCAACATTATCTTAACGGCGGCAAAGCGGCATTTCAGTTCGGCGAACTTTGGCAGCCTGAAACACTCGCCGTGCTCTCGCTCTCGACGGTCATCGTGTTCCTGGGAATCGGTTTTGGCTGGTGGCTCTATGGGCGAAAACCGATTCAGCGCGCAAATGAAGCCGACGCGCTCGAACGCCTCACCGCCAACATTCCCGGCTTGCGCGACACGCTGGTTTTGCTGCGCCAAAAATTTTTCGTGGACGAAATCTACGAGGCCACAGTCGTGCGGTTTAACGCCTGGTGGGCGCGCTTTTGCGACTCAATGGATTACTGGCTCTGGAACGGCGTGGTGCTCGCAGTGACGTACATCGTTGTTGCGCTCGGTTGGGTGAGCGATTCGATTGACAAATACGTGGTCAATCTCGGCTTCGACGAAGGCTGTCGCGGAGCCCGCCGCGGTGGACGCTGGCTCTCGCTTTTGCAAAACGGCCAGGTGCAGTCTTATCTGCGCGCCATAGGCGTCGCGCTCGTGGTGCTTGGGTTGGTGTTGTTATGGGGGTGTCACGCGTCATGAATCATTTTCCAATCATCACATTTTTGACGTTCATCCCCGTGGCTGGCGCGCTGGTTCTTTTTGCGTTGCGCCGATCCGCAAGCTCGCACGTCGCGCGCGCTGTTGCGCTTGTGTTCAGCCTTGCCGCGCTTGCTTGCGCGATTGTTCTGTGGGCCAATTTCGATTCCGGCGCGAGCAGCCAGATGCAGTTTGAGAGCTCGCATCCATGGATTCCTTCCATTGGCGTCGATTACCACGTTGGCGTGGATGGATTGGGCGTGCTGATGGTTTTGCTTGCCGCATTGGTGGCGCCGATTGCCATTCTCGCCTCCTGGCGCAACGAGGAAAAAGTTCCGACTTATTACGCGATGGTTCTGTTGCTGCAATCGGGTTTGTTTGGCACTTTCACCGCGCTCAACTTTTTCCATTGGTTCATTTTTTGGGAACTGAGTCTCATCCCCGCCTTTTTCCTCATCAAATTATGGGGTGGCCCGGAGCGCAGCGTGGCCGCAACGCAATTCTTCGTGTATACCATGGTCGGCAGCGTGGCGATGTTGTTGTCCTTCCTCGCGATTTATCACGCGGCGGGAACTTTCGACTTCAAAGAATTGGCAGAGCAGGGGAGTTCCGGCGAACTCGCCTCAAAGCTCAATATTTACGTAACTGGCTGGCCTTTGTTGACCCGCAATGAACTGCCGCTGCTGATTTTTGCCGGCGTATTCCTGGGCTTTGCTGTAAAGGTGCCGCTGATCCCGTTCCATACGTGGCTGCCCGCGGCGTATTCCGAAGCGCCGACCGGCACGACCATGCTCCTGACCGGCGTGATGTCGAAGATGGGCGTGTATGGTTTTCTGCGCATCCTGATGCCGATTTTCCCTGACCAGATGCGCATGGTGCTGACGCCCTTGTTGTGGCTGGCGGTCGCGACGATTGTTTTCTCGGCCTGCGCCGCCTTCGCGCAACGCGATCTGAAACGCGTCTTTGCCTACTCTTCCATCAACCATCTCGGCTATTGTTTGCTCGGAATTTTTGCCATCGCAAAATTCACCGGCGGCGAAGCTTCCTGGAGCAACGAAAAAGCCGCCGCGCTCAACGGCGTGATGCTGCAGATGTTCAATCACGGCCTCACCGCGCCGATTTTGTTTTGTTTCGTCGGCTTCCTCGAACAGCGCAGCGGCGGGTTGCGCGGCGTGGAGCAATTCGGCGGATTGCGGAAAGTCGCCCCCATCTTCTGCGGACTGATGGGCATTTCCATCTTTGCGTCGCTTGGCCTTCCGGGGTTGAACGGGTTTATCGGCGAATTCCTGATTTTCAAAGGTTCATTTCCGCTCGCCACCTGGGCGACCGCTCTCTCCGTTATCGGATTGCTCGTGACCGCAATCTTTTTACTGACGGTGATTCAACGCGTCTTCAACGGGCCGCTGAACATCAAATGGAACGGGCTGGGGGATTTGACCTGGCGCGAACGTTTCCTGGTGCTGCCCGCAACCGGGTTGATGCTGCTCATCGGCCTTTATCCGCAGCTTCTCATCGCGAAAATCAATCCCACGGTGATACAAATGGTGGACCAACTGAAATTTTAAAATGCTCGCCTGGACGATTTATATCTCCTTCATCGGCGTAGCGGCGCTGATGTTCGTGCCGCAAAGCCGGCCGGATTGGGCGCGGCGCATCGCTTTGCTCACGGCGCTGTTGGGCCTTTGCTTCGGCGTTGCAGGCACGGTGCAATTTCAACGCGCATTGCCTACTCAAGGCGTAATGCAGACCGTGGCGCAGAAACCATGGATTCCCGATTTGGGCATCACTTATTATCTTGGCGCGGACGGCATCAGCCTGACGCTGGTTTTGCTCACCGGACTCGCCGCCGTCGTTGGCATTTTGTTTTCGTGGAACATCGAAACGCGCGCGAAGGAATTTTTCGCGTTTTATCTTGCCCTGATTGGCGGCGTGTATGGCGTGTTCCTGAGTTTCGATCTATTTCTGCTCTTCGTCTTTTACGAACTCGCGATCATTCCCAAATATTTTCTCATCGCCATCTGGGGCTCGACCAATCGCGAATATGGCGCGATGAAACTTGCGCTCTTTTCCTTCGTCGGCAGCGCGATGGTGCTCATCGGCATCGTTTCGGCCTTTGTGCTGGCGGGCGCGAAAACGATGAACCTTTTCGAACTCGCCAAATTTCCGTTTCCCGAGCAATTTCAACATTGGGCATTCCCGCTGGTGTTCGTCGGCTTTGCCATCCTTGCGGGCATCTGGCCGTTTCATACCTGGGCGCCGACCGGCCACGTCGCCGCGCCGACGGCGGCTTCAATGTTGCTGGCAGGGGTGGTGATGAAATTGGGCGCTTACGGGGCGTTGCGGGTTTCCATGACGTTGTTTCCATTGGGGTTGGTTTACTGGCGAAACACCATCGGGCTACTGGCGGTGATTGGCATTGTTTATGGCGCGTTGGTCGCGCTGGTGCAGAAAGATTTCAAGTTCGTCATCGGCTACTCGAGCGTAAGCCACATGGGTTTTGTGCTGCTCGGTTTGGTCACGCTCAACGTGATCGGCTTGAGCGGTGCGGTCTTGCAAATGTTTTCGCACGGCATCATCGCCGGCCTTTTGTTCGCTGTGGTGGGAAGGATGGTTTATGACCGCAAGCACACGCGCGATTTGATGGTGTTGGAAAGTCTGAATTTGAAGAATGTGCTGCCCTTCGCGGCGGCGACGTTCGCCATTGCGGCATTCGCTTCTATGGGGTTGCCCGGATTCAGCGGGTTCGCCGCCGAACTTCAAGTGCTCATCGGCGCGTGGCAGGCGTTCCCGACATTCGCCGTCCTAGCGGGATTTGGGATTTTGGTCGGTGTCGCATACACATTGCGCGTTTTACAGAAATCTTTTTTCGGCGAGCCGGTTGAAATTCCCGTCGAACCTGCGTTGCATAAATGCGATTGCCCGCCCATTTCCGTGCCCGAACGCCTTGGCGCGGCAATTTTGCTGGCAACCACCATTTTCATAGGGCTTTGGCCGAACGTCCTGCTCAAGCTGATTGGTGACGGCTTCACTTCGCCGCTCTTTGATGGGCTTTGGAAGGGAGGGGGATCGTGAGCTACCTCGACGTGCTGGGATTGGTGGCGCCGGAAACGGTGGTGGTTATCGCCGCGTTTGTGGCGCTCGCCGTGGATTTGCTGGTGATGCGCGAGGAACCGCTGCGCAACAGGTTCATGGTCACGGCGGCATTTGCGTGTCTGGGCTGCGTGGTCGCGATTGCCTGGCTCTTGTGCGTGGAACCGCCAAGCGGAATTTCGCCAATGTTGGCGGGCATGTTCGCAAGCAGTTTGTTGACGCGATTGGTGAAGGTTGCGCTGTTGGTGCTAACCATCTTCACGATTGTGCTTTCGGTCGAAAGCAAGTTCACAGATCACATCGGCGAATATCTTTCGCTCATTTTGCTGGCGACGGTCGGGATGATGCTGCTGGTGAGCTCGATGGACTTGCTGATGATCTTCATCTCGCTCGAATTGACAAGCCTTTCGCTTTACGTCCTCACCGCGTTCAACAAGCAAAACATCAAATCCGTTGAAGCCGCGCTGAAATATTTTTTGTTCGGCGGCATGGCCGCGGCATTCACGCTCTTTGGCCTGAGCCTGATCTATGGCCTTGCCGGAACGACCAACATCAATGAAATTGCCGCGAAACTCACCGGCCCTTCACTCGACCCAATGCTGCTCATGGCGATCGTGATGACGGTGATCGGATTCGGCTTCAAAGTTGCTGCGGTGCCGTTTCATCTTTGGGCTCCGGACGCTTACGAAGGCGCGCCGACCCCGAGCGCAGCCTTGATCGCCTCCGGTTCCAAGCTGGCGAGCTTTTTCATTTTCGCAAAGGTCATGATGATTGCATTTGCGCATGCGGGTGGAAGCGGCGCGTGGCGGCACTACGCGACCGGTTGGTTGCCCGTGGTGGCCATTGTCGCCGCATGTTCGATGGCGCTCGGCAATCTTGCAGCCATCGTGCAAAGCAATGTGAAACGGCTGCTGGCGTATTCGGCCATAGCGCATTCCGGTTATGCGCTGTTGGGATTGCTCGCGGACAACGGGCAGGGGATGAGTTCGCT
>DASRBR010000363.1:0-3901 GCA_035653495.1 Verrucomicrobiia bacterium | reverse complement strand
GATCCGGACATCCTCAGCATCATCGGCGCGTCGGCGGCGTTGTCCGTGAGCGACATCCCTTGGGAAGGACCGCTTGGCGCAGTGCGCATCGGCCGCGTCAACGGCCAGTTCATCGCCAATCCCACGCACGCGCAGATGGCCGAGAGCGACCTTGATTTGGTTTATGTCGGCAACACCAAGGACATCGTCATGTATGAAGGTTCAGCCAAGGAAATTTCCGAGGCGGACTTCAACGCCGCGCTCAAGTTCGGCCATGACATGTGCCAGCCGCTCATCACGGCGCAGCAGGAATTGACCGCGAAAGCCGGCAAGAAGAAACGCGAGATCACCGTCAACGTTGTTCCCGACGAAATTTTGGCAGAAGCCAAGAAGCTCGCCGGTGACCGCATCGTTCCCGCGTTGCTCACGCCGGGCAAGCTTGCTCGCGAAGCCGCGGTCGGCGCCATCTTCGAGGAAATCGGCAAGAAGCTTGTCGAGAAATTCGGCGAGGAAAAGGTGACCGAGTTCGTCCTCAAGGATGTGCAGTATTATCTGCAAAAAGAAAACGTTCGTGCGTTGATCCTCAATCAAGGCAAGCGCCTCGATGGCCGTCAGGTTGATGGCATCCGACCCATCTGGAGCGAAGTGGGTCTTTTGCCGCGCGCGCATGGCTCGGCGATTTTTGCCCGCGGCGAAACGCAGGCGGTCACGCTTGCCACGCTCGGCACCGGCGAAGACGCCCAGGAATTTGATTCCTATACCGGCGGCTCGAACGAAAAGCGGTTCATCCTCCATTACAACTTCCCGAATTTTTCCGTCGGCGAAACCGGCCGCATCAGCGGTCCCGGACGCCGCGAAATCGGCCACGGCGCACTTGCCGAACGCTCGCTCGAATCGATGATACCGGACGAATATCCTTATTCCATCCGCGTGACCAGCGAGATCATGGAATCCAACGGTTCGACTTCGATGGCGTCGGTTTGCGGCGGCACATTGGCGTTGATGGACGCAGGCGTGCCGATGAAGGCGCCGGTCGCGGGCATCAGCATCGGCCTTTGCACCGAACACGATGACGCGGACAAAATCACGCAATACAAGCTGCTCACCGACATCATCGGTTGGGAGGACGCGTTCTGCGACATGGATTGCAAGATCGCCGGCACGGCCAATGGCATCACCGGTTTTCAACTGGACCTCAAGCTGCGCGGCATTCCGCACGAAATGATGGCCGAAGCCGTCGAACGGGCGCGCGTCGCCCGCATGGCGATTCTGGCTGAGATGGCCAAGACGCTTCCCGAGCCGCGCAAGGAATTGAGCAAATACGCGCCGCGTATCGTGACGTTGAAGATCAATCCGGAAAAGATTGGCGCGCTCATCGGCCCTGGCGGCAAGAACATCAAACGTCTGGTCGAGGAATCGGGCTGCGAAATCAACATCGAGGACGACGGCACAGTGAATATTTATTCCGTGTCCGAAGAGGGCATGAAGATTGCACGCGAATCCATCGAGGGCATGACCGCCGAAGCGGAGATTGGAAAAATTTACCGCGGCAAGGTTGTCACGATCAAGGAATTCGGCGCGTTCGTCGAATTTTTGCCGGGCAAGGACGGCTTGGTGCACATTAGCGAGCTGGCGAATTTCCGGGTGAAGAACACCGAGGACATCGTGAAGCTTGGCGACGAAATTCTCGTCAAGTGCCTGGGCGTGGATGAAAAGGGCCGCGTGAAATTGTCACGCCGCGCTGCGATGGCGGAGCGCGACCAGCAAATGTCCGGCGAATCTGGCGGCGCTCCCACAGACGAAGGCAACGGCGCTGAAGGAGGCGAGAACCGTCAGCGTCCGGATGTTGGCTACGGCTCCGAAGACCGTCCGCGCGAAGAGCGACATGGGGACGGCGGACGCCGCGATGATCGTCGTCGTGATGACCGCCCGCGTGGCGACCGTGGTGGTGGCGAGCGCAGGGGTGGTGGAGGCGGCGGACGTCGCGAACATCGCCACTAACATTAACATCGCGAGCATTGATTCTCGCGTGAACCAATTGCAAGGCGGACTGGAAACGGTCCGCCTTTTTTGTTGAATTGCCGCGGGTGACAGGCAAAAAATTCCGCCATGGAACTCGAATTCACATTGGAAAAGGCTGATTTGCTTGAGTACAACAGGTACGCAACAAAGGCGCGGTCACGGGCCATGCGACCCCGGCTAAGAAGCCTCACAATGTGCTATGTATGGGCGTGTGTGTTGATTGCTGTCCTCGGGAGCTTTAGCTTTTTTGATTGGGCCCATTTTTATTTAATGCCCCTTTTCCTGGTTGCGATGCTGCTCGCGTTACTCGCGATGCTGCTCTTGTTACTCGCATTCGTCAAACCGTATTTAAAACGCTATTATAACATTTACTATTCCCCGGAATTTTTTCCCGACATGTTCGTTCCGCAAAAAATGATTTTCGACTCCAAGATGTTTGTCAATATCAGGCAGAACTCGCGCGCGGAGTATTTGTGGGACGGAATCAATGAGATCATGCACACCGAGGCGCATACTTTCATCCTTTTGCCCAATACAACAGGGTGGATTGTGCCGCATCGGATTTTTCGGAACTCGACTGAAATCCAGGGCTTCAAGGACCAGCTCGAAGCATTCCGAAATCGTGGAAAATCCAACACGTCAACGCTGCTCAATGCCTCCGCAAAATGAGCCGATGGTCCACGCGCTTGGTCTGGTGATATTCCAACGGCGGCAAATCGGTCAAGGTCGGCGATTCGGTTTCATTGAGGATGGACTTGGCCATTTTCTGCAACTCACGCCAGCGCGACCAATCCATGTCGGGTGAATGCGCGATTTGCCGCAGCAAACTCCGCCATTCGATGATGATGCGGTCAATGTCGCCCACGCCAAGCAAATCAGTGATCCACGCCTGCTTCGCGAGCGGATTTTTATGGACGGCGGCAACAACCTGTTCCGCTCCCGCGCCATATTTTGGCGGAACGCCATTTTCGAGATAACCCGGCACGGTGAATTGCCCGAAGGACTGATGGCACGCAAGGGCAAGCCGTCCGCCCCAGCGATTTTCCTCGCCGCAAAAACGGAATCCCGCGTCGAGGTTCGCCAAATCGTAAATCAATTCGTCCAATGGATACGTTTCGTCTTCCAATCCCGCGGCGATGGCTAGCCCGTCACTTTGCGAAAAGAAGCTCATCACTTCACCGCGGCGCGTCGGCACGCCCGCGGCATCCACGAGACCGAGCCGACGCCAAAGCAGCGCGGTTCCCGTGCTCGTGGGAAGCTGGCGGCAAACCGGCACCAGCGCGCAACGGGCGCAATCATCCGGCAACACATCGCGTTCCGCCGGTTTCCAAAGCGCGATGCCGTGCGAATCCATCGGCACACGCATCGTCAAATCCGCGATGCTTACGTGTGCAACAATTTTGTGCGCCTGGGTGATGTAACGAACGACAGGCGTTTTTTGTTGCGCGAGCTTGCTTTCAAGCAGCGGCGCGATTTTTTGTTTCCAAATGGCCATCGGAGCCTGCCGTCCGTTCCAGTTCGTCAACCGGCGCACCCATTTGGCGATGATGACGCGCTCATCCGCAAGCCGGTCGGCAACAGTGAGCGAACGTCCATGCAATTTGTGACCTTCCGCTTCGGAAAGGACGATGAGATTGCCGGTGCCGACTTTTTCCAGCGCGGCTGGTTCGGAAAGAACAGGACGGCGATTGGCAACGTGCGGTTTGCGATGCGCGTGCTCATGCGCCGATTCATCCGTTTGCGGCACGTGCGTTGGTTTTGCCTGGTAAATCCATATGTCACGCAGTGGTCTCTCGACCGTGTGCGGCAACTTTTCCCATTCGCCCTTGCTGTTGAGCATTTCGCGCACGTGATGGCGGACATGACGCGCTCGCTCGGCGTCGGTTTTCAAACCGCATGG
>DASRBR010000362.1:0-3044 GCA_035653495.1 Verrucomicrobiia bacterium | reverse complement strand
GGCGCAAAAGTTCAAACAGTTTTTCATCCAACAAAACATCTGCTGGTGGCGAATGGAGCAAAAAAACATCGAGATAATCGGTGCGAAGGCGTTGCAAACTGGCATCAATGGATTTGTGGATGGCATCGGGAGCAAAATTTTGCCGGGAAACGTTGGAGCGGATGTTGCTGGCGAGATTTTTGCCGCCTCTGAAATGCTTCAGCAGGCGTTTAGCCAGTGGTTTCATGAGCCGCAATCCGCCGCCCAAGACCGTGATGCTGAAACCAGCTTTGGTGATGAGGATGAACCGGTCGCGTTTTCCTTGCAGTGCCGTGCCAATAATTTGTTCGCATTCGCCTTGTGCGTAGCTGTCCGCAGTGTCAATCAGGTTGATGCCGCAATCTTCGGCAACGCCAATCAATTTTTGCGCGTTGGAGCGTGAAAGGCCAATGGCGGCAGAGGCGAGCCGTCCCGTCCCAAGGCCAACGACGGAGCATTCAATCCCTGTCTCACCCAAACGCCGAAAGTTCATGAAAACCATCGTCCGACGAGCCGTGGGTCAAGGTCAAGCGCGGTGTTTTCCTGGAGCAATCAGGCGTGCAATCAATAGGTTCGGTGGAAACCCGCGGGCTGGAGACGGGATGGAAACTGCCGCGGCGATGCTGCCATTTTTCGTGAAATAATCATGGAGTTTAGGCCGCGTGATTGTTATGGTTGGGGTTTAATTACATGGCTCAAAACTCACAAATGGCGACTTGTGGCGATGATAGTTTCGGGTGCGGCAAAACATCGGTTTTGCCAAGTCCTGAGACCGCCACTCCAGTTTCCGCTCCGCCGAATTTTTCAATCGTGACGCCGAGCTTTCGGAATTCGAAATGGCTCAAGCTCTGCATCGCGTCTGTCGCCGACCAACAAGGCGTCACGTTCGAACACATCGTGCAAGACTCCTGTTCTGATGACGGAACGCAGGATTGGCTGCCACATGACAAGCGGGTCAAGGCTTTCATCGAAAAAGACAAGGGAATGTACGACGCCGTGAACCGCGGATGGAAGCGCGCTCAAGGCGACATAGTCGCTTACCTCAATTGCGATGAGCAATATTTGCCTGGCGCGCTCAGAGAGGTGCATGAGTTTTTCCAATCGCATCCGGAAGTGGACGTCGTGTTGTCGGACACGGTGGTCGTGGACGAAAACGGCGGCTACTTTTGCCACAGACCATCGCTCGTTCCCCTGAAGCACCAGATTTGGGTGCGTTATGCGGTGCTGACCTGTTCGGTTTTTATTCGCCGGCGCGTGGTGGAGAAGCTGGGCCTTTACTTTGACACCAAATGGCGCGACTTGGGCGATGTTTTTTGGGTGATGGAACTGCTCGAGCGCGGCGTGCGCATGGCGGTTTTGCCGCAATTCACCTCTGTATTTACTGAGACCGGCGAAAACATGAATCTCAAGCCGAATGCGATCCGGGAAAGGGCCGAAAAGGCCAAGATGATGCCCGGATGGATCAAGCGCTTCTCCAAACTCCTCGTCCTGCATCATCGCTGGAGGATGTTCGCGCGGGGCGCTTATTTCCAACGACCGTTCAAGTATTCGGTTTATACGCTCGGCAGTCCTGCCCAACGCGTCGAGCATCACGTTACACGGCCAACTGCGCGCTGGCGCGGGCGGTATTGATTTCCTGGCAAGCCCGTTTTATCGCGATGAAAGCCGAATGCGCAGTATGATGCTGGTTCTCACCTATCACGAAGTCCGCGAACGCCCTGCTGGGAGCGAACCGGCTTTTTACGCGATTTCACCGGCGCAATTCGAGCGTCAATTGGAAATCTTGCGGGCGCAGGGATTTGATTTTTTGAAATTGGAGGACGTGGGAAATGCAGCAGCCAAAAAAAAATGCGTGCTGACGTTTGACGACGCCACAAGCGATCATTTTGAAACGGTGTTGCCAATCCTGGAAAAATATCATTGCCACGCCTCGTTTTTCGTGCCGACGGCGAAGCTAAATAATCCAGGTTATTTGACGGACGAACAGGTCCGCAAAATCGCCGCCGCGGGACATGAAATCGGTTCGCACAGCCACGAACATCAACGCATGGACAAATTGTCCGTGGAAGAAGTGCGGCGGCAAATCAGTCTTTCACGGGAAATTTTGGCAGGCATCATCGGAAAAAAGCCGGTGTCATTCGTGCCGCCCGGCGGTTTCATCAACGAGCGTATCCAGAAAGTTGCGCGAGAACTCGGCATCAAGACATTGCGCACGATGCGGTGGGGATATAACCAAAAATTGGACGTGATGGCGCTGGAAACCGTTCCCATCAATCGTTATACTGACGAGAAAAAATTCCGAAAGCTCCTTGAACCGCGCGGCCATTCGATGCTTTATGCGGGAAAGGAGATGTTGAAACGGGTGATTTCGCTGCGGAATTATGAACGTCTCCGCAGCCTGGCTTTCAAATTTTGGAAATTCAATTAACGCATCCATGCAAACCAACCCCATAGTCATCATCGGCGCAGGATTGACCGGGCTTTCCTGCGCTCATCATCTGGGCGGGGGTTATCTGCTGGTGGAAAAAGAACTCGAACCCGGCGGCATCGTGCGGACGCGCATCCGGCAAAATTCATTTTATTGCGACGGGACCGGCCATTGGCTCCATCTGCGCAACGCCGCGATGAAGGAACTTGTGAGATCGCTCCTGCCCGACGATCTGGTCGAGCACGAGCGCAAGGCAGTGATTTTTTCGCACGGCGTCTTCACGCAGTATCCCTTCCAGGCAAACACCTATGGTTTGCCACGCGAAGTGATCCTTGAATGCCTGCTGGGATTGCTGAAAGCCAAGCATCCGGAAGATTTCGGCCAAAAAACGATGGTCGAGCCGCCAAAAAACTTTCAGGACTGGATCGTGCGCGCGTTCGGCGAAGGTATCGCGAAGCATTTCATGGTGCCTTATAATCAAAAGCTGCTCGGCGTAAAACTCACGGAATTGATGCCTGCGTTCGCGGAGCGTTTCATTCCGCGTCCCTCCACCGAGGATGTCATCAAGGGCGCGCTCGGATTTTCCCGAGAATCGCTC
>DASRBR010000361.1:0-9891 GCA_035653495.1 Verrucomicrobiia bacterium | reverse complement strand
CCTTCGGTGGTGAGACGGCCCAACGGCGAATTGCTTGTGGCGTTTCGTCGCGCGCCCGACCGGCGGATTTACGGCGACGGCGTGCTCACGCACACGGACGCTGACAGCCAGTTGGTGCTGGTGCGCTCGCGCGACAGTGGTGAAACATGGACGCAAACTCCTTCTCTTATTTTCGCGCATCCGTTTGGCGGTTCGCAGGACCCGTGCATGGTCCAATTGCGCGATGGCTCGATTCTTTGCACCAGTTACGGCTGGGCGCCCGTCGGGAAGGAATTTGCAGGCAAGTTGAAGGACGTTGTCAATCTGAACGGCTTCGTTTTCATGGGAGGCTATTTGCTCCGTTCGACCGATGGCGGGAATTCCTGGCAGCAACCGATCATCCCGCCGGCGTTGCCGTTCGCGAATGTGCTCAATCATCTGGGCCAAATCGCGCCCGTTGCCAACCGCGGCGCGATGTGCGAGGGCAGGGATGGCCGGCTGTTCTGGGCCGTCGCCAATGGCGATGTTCACAATCCGGACAAAACTTCGGTCTATCTGATGACTTCGACCAATCGCGGTTTGAATTGGAATTATTCGTGCCCCATCGCAACCCATGAAAAAATCGCCTTCAACGAAACATCGTTATTTGAGACTCCCAAGGGCGAACTTGTCGCCTTCCTGCGCACGGAGAATTTCAATGATCATACCTGCGTCGCGAGGTCGACTGATGGCGGGAAAAGTTTTGCGCCTTGGCAGGATGCAGGGTTTCAAGGACATCCTCATTACGCCTTGCGCTTGCCGGACCAACGCGTCTTGCTGATTTATGGCTATCGCCATCCGCCATTTGGCGTTCGTGCCCGCATTTTGGATGCTGAATGCAAAGATCTGGACGCAAAAGAAATCATCATTCGCGCGGACGGCGGCAACGGTGACGTGGGTTATCCTTGGGCAACGATGCTTTCCAAGAAGCGTCTGCTCGTCGTCTATTACCTGAATCAAGCCAATGGGCCGCGCTATATCGCCGGGACCATTTTGGGATTGGAATGATGCGCGAGGCGACGAAGCCGAGGTAGCACCGACATGAGGAGGCTCTCAATGTTTTCCTTAGAATGTGTCGCGCGAAGAACACGAAGACAGCGAAATTTTAATCTCAAAGACGCTAAGGACGCCAAGATGGGTTGAGCATTCAGATCGCATGGCTTTTTGTTTGTTCGATCACGATTGACCTTGCGACCCGACAGCCGGTCGTTTATTATAATTGTAGTCCTGTTGAATGCTGAGCTTGGGTCGTTAGACCGCTCGGTACTATGGAACCTATCGCCACATATTCAGAAGTTCGATTCGACGGCAGCCGCACTTTCACGCTTCTCCCCGACAAGATTGTCATTCGTGGCAAGAAATCGCTAAAGTCAGAGTTTGAGACGAGCATCGCATTGACAACTATTGAACCATATCCTGACAAGCTCAAGATTCGTAATCGGAATTTTACGGCTGGTCTGTGGATGGCTGTCATTTCTTTCGTGGTGGCTGCGATTCTTGTCAGTGGATTCAAAATGAGTTTTGAAACGTTTGCGCCCGGTATGGTGGTTTGTATCGGTATGGCTGGAGTTGTTCTGATGCTGGCTACTTTTCGCAAAGTCGAGTTTGTTAGATTTAAAAACTCTGGTGGTATTGTCATTCTCGACCTTGCGCGTTCAGGCAAGGGAGCGGGGCAGCTGAATTCATTTATTGATGCACTCACAAAACAAATCAGAATTGCACGAGAAGTTGCCTAAAACATCACACGATCACCTAACCATGCGCTGTAGTCTCCGATCGTTGCCTCCGTATTCGCCCATCAAAAGTGCTCGGCTGAACCTGCTTGCAAAATGCGGCAGCCCCTTGGAACGAAATCGGTCGAAATTCGTGTAAATTCTTTAACTTTAAAGCAGTACGGCCCTTCTTTTGCTAATAGGCTTGACCGCAAGGCTTATCGCCTCTTATTTTTGCGGCTTGATAAGCACAAATTCATGTTTGCGCAATTTAAAAGCCTGTTTTCCAACGACATTGGAATAGACCTGGGCACGGCCAACTCCCTCGTTTACGTTCGTGATCGGGGCATCGTCCTGCGTGAACCGTCGGTTGTCGCCATTCAGGCCGGCACGACGAACGTTCTGGCAGTGGGCGATGAAGCCAAACGGATGTTGGGGCGCACCCCCGGAAACATCGTGGCCATTCGACCCATGAAAGATGGCGTTATTGCCGACTTCGAGATCACCGAAGCGATGCTCCGCCATTTCATCCAGAAGGTCCATCACCGCAAGCTGATCGCTCCGCGGGTTGTCGTGGCCGTCCCTTCGGGCATCACCGAAGTGGAAAAACGGGCCGTCAAAGATTCGGCGACGCACGCCGGCGCACGTGAAGTTTATCTCATTGAACAGCCGATGGCATCGGCCATTGGCGTGGGACTGCCGGTACATGAACCGGCAGGCAACATGATCGTTGATATTGGCGGGGGAACTTGCGAAATCGCAATCATCTCCCTCGCGGGCATCGTCTTCAGCCGCAGCCTGAGGGTCGGCGGGGACGAATTTGACGAAACGATCGTTGCGCACATGAAACGTGCTTACAACTTGATGATAGGCGAACGCACCGCGGAGGAAATCAAGATCCGGATCGGGTCTGCCTTTCCGCTGGAGCAGGAATTGACCATGGAAGTCAAGGGCCGCGACTTGAGCGCGGGGTTGCCGAAAACCCTGACCATTCGCTCTGAAGAGATTCGCGAAGCCCTGCAGGAGCCGCTTTCAAGTATTTTGGAGTCCATACGCATCACTCTGGAACGTTGCCCGCCCGAGCTATCCTCCGATTTGGTGGATCGCGGGCTGGTGATGGCCGGTGGTGGCGCGTTGTTGCGAGGGATTGACCGCCTGGTGGCCGAGGAAACCGGCCTGCCAGTGCATATTGCGGACGATCCGTTGAGCGCCGTTGCCGAAGGCACGGGGCGCGTCTTGCAGGAACTCCAATTCTTGAAGCAAGTCACCTCCAATTCCAAGGTCTGATGCCCGGGTGCGCTCGACCGCGACTGGCGGGTTGAGCATGTTAAAACGACCGCATTACATGGCGTTGGGGTTGGTGGGATTGCTGACGGTGATTTTGCTGAATTTGCCGCATCACACGGCGAACCAGATCAAACTCGCGCTCGGCAGTCTTTATCTTCCCCTGTTCGGCCTTTCCAAATCCTCCCAGCAGGTCATCAACAAGACTGGCGATGCCGTGGTATCGCGCTCGCAATTGCTCCGCCAAAATGAGGAACTGCGCCAGACCAACGCGCTATTGCAGGTCCGCGCCATGCAGGCCGACAATTTGCAACGCGAAAACGAACGCTTGCGGCAGCTTTTCAACTGGCAAAAGCAAACCACATGGCAATTGCGCCTCGCCCGCGTGATTGCCCGCGACCCGGCCAACTGGTGGCATACGGTGCAGATTGACGTCGGTTCGCGCGACGGCATGAAGGCCTTTCTGCCCGTGCTGACTCCCTCCGGTTTGGTGGGACGCATTTCGCGCGTGAACTTGGCGACATCAGAAGTCGTGCTCGTCGGCAGTTCAGAATGCAAAGTGGCCGCGTTGGTGCGCGAGACTGGCGACAACGGAGTCATCACCGGCGGCGCAAGCCCGCTCGACAGCAGCCTCGTCACGTTGAGTTTCCTGGGCAGCAGCGCGAATTTGAAACCGGGCGAAAAAGTGGTGACGTGGGGCGAAGGCGAAGTTTTTCCCAAAGGAATCACCATCGGCCAGGTCGCGGAGGATTCGCATCCGACAGATTTGGGTTACAACGAAGCGCGCGTCAAATTGGCTGCGGACCTTGGCGCATTGGAGGAAGTGTGGGTGTTGATGCGATGAACTGGCTGACTCCCATTTTAATCCTGCTGGTGGCTTATGTTGCCGTGTATCTCGAAGCCACTTTCAACGGCATCCGGCATTTCCTCGGCGCGCAAATTGACCTGCTGCCCGCGCTGATGGTCTATGCGGCCCTCAGTTCGGAATTGATGACCATCATGGCGTTGGCAGTCCTGGGCGGGCTCTGGTTCGATTCGTTTTCCTCGAATCCGCTGGGCATCAGCATCCTTCCGCTGTTCCTGGTCGGTTACTTGATTTACCCGAGGCGTGGATTGATTTTAAGGGAGCAATACTACACCCAGTTGGTACTCGGTTTGCTGGCAAGTTCCATTGTGCCACTGATGACATTATTGATGCTGTTAAGCGGGCGCGAGCCGCTGGTGGTTGGCTGGGGCACTCTCTGGCAATGGCTGGTCATGGCGGTGGGCGGCGGGCTTTTGACGCCGGTCATTTTTCGATTGTTCGACGGTTTGCACTACGCTCTGAGTTACCGGCCCGTGGTGGAAACCAGTTTCCGGATGGATCGCGAGCTCAGAAGGGGGCGCAAATAGATGCTGGTTTTTGATCAACTTAAAAAAGACGACCCGCAACTGCGGTTTATCGCAACTGTGGTGCTGTCCGGCATGCTCATTTTGCTTTGCGGCCTTTGGTGGGTGCAAATCGTCTCCAGCCGGCATTTCCAGAAAAATTTGCAGAACCAATCCATCCGCACGGTCCGCATCCCGCCCTTGCGCGGCAAAATCTTGGACCGCTATGACCGTCCATTGGCCGACAACCGTCCGAGCTACAACGTGGACTTGTACCTCGAGGAATTAAGCAAGCGTTTTCAAAAGCAGTACGCCGCCGAGGTCTCGCTGGTCACCAATCATCTGCATTGGGCCATGGTGCAGAAGGAAAAAGAATTGGGCCGCAAATTGACCGCGCAGGAAAAAAAACAGTTTGCCCTGACCCGCGCATGGAGGGACGCGTTGCAAAAGCAATCGCGCTACCTGGTCATCAGCAATCTGGTGGACAATCTCAGCGCGCATTTGCAACAGCCGCTCGGCCTTTCGGAAAAAGATTTCGAGTCGCATTATCAAAAGGCCCTCGCGATGCCCATGGCCATCCTGCCGAATTTGAACCCGGTGCAAATCGCGCGTTTCGAAGAGCAATCCGCTGCTGAGCCGGGCATGGAATTAGAAGTCCATTCCACGCGTTATTATCCGAATGGCACCGTGGCCGCGCACCTGCTGGGTTATCTTGTGCATGATTCCGATGATGAGGACGAACCAGACCACAAATATAATTATCGCTTGCCGGAATTTGTTGGCCGCACCGTCGGCATCGAAGGACTCTACGACAAAGAACTTCACGGCCAGCCGGGCGAAAGGTCCGTGCTGGTCAATTATCTCGGCTACAAACAATCGGAGACGGTCTGGACGCCGGCAGAACCCGGTCAGGACGTGGTCTTGACGATTGATCTGGACATCCAGAAAGCCGCCGATGCCGCGCTGGATTCCGTGAAAGAGAACGTTCATGGTGCGATTGTCGTGATGGACGTGCGCAACGGAGATGTTTTGGCCATGGCATCTGCGCCGACATACAACCCCAATCATTTCATTCAGCATCCGCCGCAAGACGTCTGGTCCCAAGAATGGGAACGTTGGACCAACCAGGATTTGGAAGTGCAGATGAACCACGCGATGCAAGGCATCTATGCGCCCGGTTCCATTTTCAAGATTGTGGTGGGACTTGCGGCTCTGGAAATAAACGCGTTTGATCCGCACACCAATTTCCATAGCGAAGGTTATTACATGCTTGGCAACCGGAAAATTCACGACACCGCCCACGTCGGTGATTTTGATTTTGACCGGGCATTGGCCAAATCTTCCAATCCCTATTTCATTGACCTCGGATTGCGGCCGGGCGTCCTGCAAAAGGTCGTTGAGTTGGGGCAGCGGTTTCATTTTGGTGAAAAGACGGGCTTATTGCCGCGTCAGGAAGTCCGCGGCTATTTTCCGACGCCTAAAAGCATACATTCTTCAGAGTGGCGTTGGGGCAATACCGCCAACCTAAGCATTGGGCAGGACAGGGTTGGAGTTACGCCGATGCAGATCGCGGTGATGATTTCAGCGGTGGCCAATGGCGGAACAGTCTATTGGCCGCGAATTGTTTCTCGCATCGAAGCCAGCGATGAATCGCCCGCGCAAATTTTTCCCGCCGGTCGCGTGCGCGACACGCTGGGCATCAGCGGGCGCAGCTTGCGCATCGTTCACGAGGCCATGACGGCAGATGTCGAAAGTCCCGAAGGCACCGGTCATGCCGCCGCTGTTCCCGGAATGCGCATCGCCGGCAAAACTGGAACTGCCGAAGTGGAAAAGAACGGCGAAATAGATAAAGGATCGAAGATCACCTGGTTTGCTTCTTTTGAGCCGGTGGACAATCCCCACTATGCGGTGGTCTGCATGGTGGTGAGCGGCGCTTCCGGCGGACTGACCTGTGCCCCTTTGGCCCATAAGGTTTATGAGGCCATCCAGGAAAGCGAAAAGAAGCCGCATTTGAAAACAGGAATTCTGGCTGAAAGCCCATAACAATAATGTTCAACGCCATCAAAAACGAACGCCCGTCGAGAATTGATTATGTTCAACTCGCGGCGGTGCTTTGCCTGATGCTCATCAGCGTCGCGTTCGTTTTCAGCGCGACGACGGTGAACGACGCGGGCAGCACCATCGCCTGGTACAAGCAGACCTATTTCAAACAAATCATCTGGTTTGTGATTGGACTCGGTGGCGCGGGCATCGTCTGTCTTGTGGATTATCACACATTGACGCGCTGGGCGATTGTCGCTTACGTGTGCTCAATCTTTTTCCTTATCCTGGTGCTGGTTCCTGGCATCGGCACGATGGTATATGGCGCGCGCCGCTGGATCCGCCTGGCGGGATTCCAATTTCAACCCTCGGAATTCGCCAAGCTCGCGCTAATTTTGGCGCTCGCGCATTTTCTCAGCCGCCCGGTGGATGAACTCCGCCAACGGCACATTTTCTGGAAATCCATCGGTTTGATGGTGCTTCCGTTTCTCCTCATCATGAAGGAACCGGACCTTGGCTCGGCCTTAGTGCTCATCCCCACGGGATTCGCGCTCATCTATGCGGCGGGCACGCCGAGACGTTACCTGGTCCAATTGATCGTGGTCGGAGGACTCATCGGCTCGGTGTTTCTGGCGGACGTTTTGTTGGCGCCGCCCAAATACCGGGTCATCAAGCTGCAAGAATACCAGATGAAACGACTGCTGGTTTACTTTGGACGGGATTACGCCGCCTATGCCGGGCCGAACGTTTCCGAGGCGGAGCGACAACGCCTTCGTGAACGGGAGCTCAATGACCGTTACAATGTGCAACAGGCACTCATCGCAGTCGGTTCGGGAGGAATGATGGGCCAGGGCTGGCGTCAAGGCCAGCAAAACGCCCTCGGCTTCCTCCCGCAGGCAGGGAAGCACAATGACTTCATTTTTTCCGTCATCGCGGAGGAAAAAGGATTCATCGGCAGCGTGACGGTGCTCACGCTTTATTCCGTGATTCTGTTCACAGGGATCAGAATTGCGGGCCAGGCGCGCGATCGCCTGGGCAAACTGCTGGCGGTGGGCGTTGTCACGCTCATCTTCAGCCATGTCTTCATCAACATCGGAATGAATATCCGCATCATGCCCGTGACGGGCGTACCACTGCCGCTGCTAAGTTATGGCGGGTGCTCAGTGATTGGCTCGTTGATCGCCATCGGCATGTTGCAAAACGTTTATATGTATCGAAAGGCTTATTAGGCTATGAGTGAAAGGAATTTTTCGCGCCGGCGCCGGGGCGGCATGCGCTTCCGGCCCAGCAGCGGGCTCAACCCAAATCCCAACCGTCCAGACCGCGAGGCCCTGGAAGCCCGCGCCGAGGTGGTTGGCGAAAAGGCGCCGCAGGACAAGGTCTATGACAAGCGTCACGCGCAGGAGATTGAACGCGCGGAGAACATCGCCGCAGGATTGCCGCCCGAAGGCGCGCCCAAGCCCGATGTTCCCGCCGAAAGCGAACGCAAGGACACTTTTCGCGAACCCAACATGGAAACTCCCGCGCAGGTGCAGGAGGAAAAACCGTTCGAGCCGGTCCCAATCAAGGCCCGCTCGCAGGGCATCGTGGACACCATCCGCGCCGCCGCAACGCAAATGATCAAGAAGGTCCACCGGCTCATCAAACCGGTGAAGCGCACCCACAAGGAAGTCATCATCAACGCCGAATCGCTTGAGACCCGCGTTGCCGTGATGGAAGAAGGCAAACTCGAGGAATTCACCATCGAACGCACCACCGAGGAGCGTTTGGTCGGCAGCATTTTCAAAGGCAAGGTGCGCAATCTGCAGGACGACCTCAAGGCGGCGTTCGTGGACATCGGTTTCGAGAAGAACGCGTTCCTGCACTATTGGGACATCGTTCCCAGCAGCTTCGACAGCGGGGTGGAAGTCGTCGAACGCGAAACCCGGAAACGCGACAAGCCGCGCATCACGCAAAAGGACATCCCGCGCCTTTATCCGCCGGGAAGCGACATCATCGTGCAGGTCACCAAAGGCCCCATCGGCAACAAAGGCCCGCGCGTCACGACCAACCTCGTGCTGCCCGGACGTTACCTCGTTCTGTTGCCGAACTCCGACCAAAGCGGCATCTCGCGCAAGATCGAAAACCAGCAGGAACGCCAGCGTCTCAAGAAAATCCTGCGCGAACTCACCATCCCCGAAGGCATGGGCATCATCATGCGCACCGTCGGCGAAGGCCAGCAGGCGCGTTATTTTGTGCGCGACCTCGCCTTGCTGCTCGAGGAATGGAAGCTCATCCAGGACCGCATCAAGAACCAGCCCTCGGCCACATGCGTCTTCCAGGAACCGGACCTCATCGAGCGCACCGTGCGCGACTTTTTGACGGAGGACGTCGAGCGCATCGTAGTGGACAATGGCAAGGCCTACGACCGCATGCGGGAAATGATCTCGAAGATTTCCTGGCGTTCCGCCGAGAAGGTGAAACTCTACAACGAATCGCAGGCCATCTTCGACCGTTTCAACGTGAGCCGGCAGTTGGAGAACGCTTTCTCCCGCACCGTGCATCTCAAGAGCGGCGGTTACATCGTCGTGGACGAAACCGAAGCGCTGGTCGCGATTGACGTCAACACCGGCCGGCACAAGGGCGGCAAGGACCAGGAATCGGCCATCCTCAAGGTCAATTTGGAAGCCGCGGAAGAAATCGCCCGCCAGCTTCGCCTGCGCAACATGGGCGGATTGATCGTGCTCGATTTCATCGACATGAAACATCCGCGCGACCGCCAGCAGGTTTATCAACGCATGAAGGATGGCTTGCGCCGCGACAAGGCCAAGACGCACATCCTGCCCATTTCGCAGCTTGGCCTCATGGAGATGACGCGCCAGCGCCATTCCGAAAGCGTCCATTCGGCCGTCTATGATGAATGCCCCTATTGCAAGGGACGCGGGAAGGTCAAGAGCGCGCTCACCATGAGCGTGGAGATCCAGCGCAAGCTTGGCGAAATCCTCAAGAAACGTTCGCGCGACGAATCGGACTTCCAGTTGATGATCGTCGTCCATCCCAGCGTTTTGGAACGCTTCCGCAACGAGGACGAGAAACATTTCATCGAGATGGAGAAGCGTTACTTCGGCAAACTCTCCTTCCGCAAAGACCCGGCGTTGCACGCCGAACAATTCAAGATCATCAATGTCGCCACCAACGAAGAATTGACCTGAGCAAATCTAGACCAGATTAAATTAAAGTGTAGCCGTTTGATTGATAAGAATGGGATGGATGATTTCCGGGTGGAACGGGCAACTTGCCCGTTCAGGTCGGCAACCTGCCGACCTGTCATGTTGTTTTGGCTGGGTGAAGAAGAACTGTCCGGCAAGTTGCCGGACAGAACAGGCTGGTAGCCTGTTCCACCCGAACACTAAATGTGTCGTAATGCTCTTTGTGGCTACAGTTCAATTTAAATCGCTCTAACAACATCGACACGCCCTGCGGAAACGCA
>DASRBR010000360.1:0-2741 GCA_035653495.1 Verrucomicrobiia bacterium | reverse complement strand
CCGAGCTTGCGCAACGGGGCGGCCAGCGAATCGCCGCCGCGTGTTTCCTCGGCGACGCGCGCCACATGTCCCGCGAGCACACGGTTGCCAATGGTGTTCTCGACAATTTTCAACGCCGGCAAAAGTGAAACGCCGCTGCGTTCGAGCGTTCCCAATGTCCGCGCAAAACGGCCCAATGCCGCCGAGCGGAACAATCCGCCCATCACCGGCAAACGCAACTTGAACCGGTCCCAAGCCAACGCGCCTTCAGGCTTTCGCAAAAACCAGCGCAGGCCGAAAATCAAACCCGCCAAACCCACGAGCAACACCGGCCAATAGCGATGAATTCCGCTGCTGACCTTCAGGAGAATCAACGTCGGCAGCGGCAGCACATCGAGCATCTCCTGCAACATTCCAAACAAGCGCGGCAGGACGAATGCGAGCAGAATCGTGACGGTAAAGATGCCAAAACAGAGCACGAAGAGCGGATAAGCGACCGCAACCGCGACTTCCCCGCGCACTTCGTCCTCATGCTCCAGCAAGTTCGCTAGGTCGGACATTACCTTGGGCAATTCGCCCGCTTCTTCGCCGACGCGAACCATGCTGATGTAGAGCTTGCTGAATAATTTGGGATGCTCTTCGAGCGCTGCGGAAAACGCTACCCCTTTGCGGATGGAATCGGCGATGCTCAACAAGACGCCACGTAAGACCGGGTTCTGCTCCTCCTGGCCCAGGCTGTCCAAGGCCTGCGGAATGGGAATCGCCGCCGCAAGCAACGCCTGCATCTCGCGCGTGAACGCAGTGATCTGTTTGCGCTTCACGGCCGAGCCGAAACGGAATTCAAAATGACTTGCAGGCGCGGTCGCGCTTGGCGATGCGATTTCATTGCTGCACAATTCGAGATGGGACGGAAAGAGGCCGCGTTTGCCGAGCAGTTGCAGCGCGCTTTTGCGGTCCTCGGCTTCGATGACGCCGCTGGCGGATTGTCCGCCGGATTCGCTTGCATGATAACGGAAAGTATTCATTCGAGCATGTCACCCGAGGAAACGCGAAGGATTTCGTCCAGCGAAGTCACCCCCGATGCCGCTTTGCGCAACGCGTCTTCGTGCATGGTAATCATGTTTCCACGGGCGGCTTTCTTAAGCTCAGCGCTGGATCGTTTTTGCAAAATCAGTTCGCGCAGTTCGTTGGTGATGGGCAGTAATTCAAAGATGCCAATGCGCCCGCGATAACCTGTGCCTCGACATTCTTCACAACCGCCGCCGCTGTAAAACGTGCCCTCGATCTTTTGCCCGCTGATAGATTCAAGCTGTTCGCGCACGGTGTTGCTGACCGGGCTTTCCGCGCGGCAATTGGGACAGATGCGCCGCAATAATCTTTGCGCGAGCACGCCTTCCAGCGCGGACGAAATAAGAAACGCCTCGACGCCCATGTCGAGCAAGCGCGTGACTGCGCCCGTGGCGTCATTGGTGTGCAACGTGCTGAACACTTGATGGCCGGTGAGCGCAGCGCGAATGGCGATCTCCGCCGTCTCGAAATCGCGGATTTCGCCGACCATGACGACGTCGGGATCCTGGCGCAGGATCGCGCGCAATCCTGTGGCAAAGGTGAAATCGCGATTGGGGCGCACCGGGATTTGCGCAACGCCGGGCAGTTCATATTCGACGGGGTCCTCGATGGTCAGGATTTTCAATTCCGGCGTGTAAATGCTGCGCAGGATGGAATAGAGCGAAGTGGTTTTTCCACTGCCGGTCGGGCCGGTGGCGAGAAAAAGCCCATGCGGTTTTGCGACGAGGCGCGCCAGAATTTCGGAACGCTCCGGGTCGAGTCCAAGGTCCTTCGTCGTGAGCGGCGCGGAACTTTTTTCCAGCAAACGCAACACAAGGCTTTCGCCATAAATGGTCGGCATCGTGCCAACGCGGATGTCCACGCGCGTGCCGCGATGATGGATTTGGATGTGGCCGTCTTGCGGCATGAAGCGCTCGGCGATGTTCATGTCCGCCATGATCTTGATGCGCGAGACGATGGCGGCATGCAGATTGCGCGGCGGCGGTGGTTTTTCCTGCAAAAGACCATCAATCCGGTACCGCAACTGGATGGCATTCTCGAAGGGGACAATGTGGATATCGCTCGCGCGTTCGCGAACGGCAGTCGAGACGATGAGGTTCACGAGATTGACGACCGTCGGCTCGTTGGCCATGACCTCGATGTCGTGAAGATTGCTCGTGTCGCCGTTCGTCGAGCCTTGCGGCGCCAGATTTTCGATCATCTTCTCGACCGTGACCTGGTAACACTCGGCAATGCGCGGGTAAATCTGCGCTTCAGCGGCTTGAGTTTCCGAAACTTCCAATCCGGTCAGCAAACGGATGTCGTCGATGACGCGTTCGTTGCCCAGCGAGACGGTGGCGATGTGAAGCACGCCATTTTGGATCTTGAGCGGCAGAACGCCATGCTGCCGGGCAAAACTGGCGGGCAAAGCGCGAACCGCTTCCATCGAAACTGCGAGATGTGCAGGTTCTGGAAGTGAATTCAAAGCGCCGAGGCGGTTTGGGTCAGAACCGTTCATGTACAATCACTTCGGATTCCTTTCTTCTGATACGGCTTCCAATTAAAAACCAGCTTCCTAAAACCTTCCTCGGAGAATGACACCCCAGGGCTCACGCTTTAAGACACCGAAAAGAGTAAAACGTTGCAAGATAATTCTGAAAAAAATGGAACGAATTCAAGGGCCGCATGTTTGAGCACCCTGCGCGAAAGCAAAA
>DASRBR010000359.1:0-2454 GCA_035653495.1 Verrucomicrobiia bacterium | reverse complement strand
AAGTCGTGACGTTGGAACAAGTCAAAGCCGTCGCCCAAAAATATCTGCGTCCGGACGCAATGGTTATTTCAGTGGTGCGGCCGGAGTAATGGGGCGCAGGTAGGGACGGCGCGCTGCGCCGTCCGCGGATCCCGCATGCGGGACAGCGCGATGTCCCTACCAAATCAGCGCGGACAAGTCCACCTTCGCCAAGGCTACGGTGGAAAAACTGTCCGCGCTTCTTCAGTGGTAGCGGGCCGACTGGACAAATTTGATGAAGGCTTCTTTCTGCGACGCGACCGCCTTGGCGTCGCCGATGATTTTGTAAAGCCATTCCTAGTTGGCCTCGGGCCGCAACACCTTGATGACAATTTGTCGGCGCGACGCGCGCGTCTGCGAATCCATTCCCTCCATGTCCAGCATCGGGGCGCGATCTTTTGAATGCGCCAGGGTCAGAGTAGTGCGGACGGGAGGGCGGCTATCGCCGGTCATTTCGAAACTCGGCAGCAACAGCGGCGGGCGCTCGCGGTGGATGGGACTGCCCGGGCCCAGACGATTGACCGTCACCACAATTATCTGCTTCGAATCCGGCATTGGCGAATAGGCCTTGATCATTGCAGGGCCGGGCGTGATTTCGCGCCATTGCGGCGGAACTGTCCATTGCGGCTCGGCATTGGTGCTTGATTCTTCCGCGCCCGCATTGAATGCCATGCTTAAAACGAAAACCAAAATGGCCAACCTCAACTTTTTCATAAAAGGATGGTACTGGGACATCCTGATGCATTGGGATGTCCACGGACGGCGCAGCGCGCCGTCCCTACCAAATCCAGGCGCGGACAAGCTGTCCGCGCTCCTCAATAACCCAATCACGCGGTTAGATGACTCTGGGTCGCGGTCGGGCTGGTGGCGTGCGAAAACTGCCGCATGAAGGGCCACCAAAAGCTTCGAAACCGCGTCAACTCCCGCGCCAGGATTTGCGAGTCGGACGGTTTCACCAGGTACGCGCTCACTCCGAGGGCATGGGCTTTGCGGATGTCGCGTTCCTCGTCGGAGGCGCTGATGATCATCACGGGCAGATGCTCGAATTCCTTGCTCGAACGAATCCATTCCAGCGCCTGGAAACCACTTACGCGAGGCATCTTGATATCGAAAATTGCAAAATCCGGCAATGGATACTTGACGCGGTCCACATAAATGCCTTGTCCCAAGAGATATTCGATGGCGTATTGGCCATCGCTCACAAAATGAATGGAAGCCTCGATGTTCGCCAGCTTCAATGCCCGCTCCAGTAGAAACACGTCGGCTTCGTCATCTTCCGCAACTAAAATGACCATTTGTTCAGCCATATTGCCTCCGACTTTAAACATTCGTTAAGACGGCCAAATGCAATCCGTATTTTGTTGAATTATATGCAAAAAGATGTTTTTTGCAAATAATTTATTAACAGCGCAAAGTCCACTCCCTGTGAGGCTTATGCGCAAGGTGTCAGCCAAAACGAAGGCGGAAAAGGCTGTTTCCTTGTAGAAACATTTGTTAACCGATGGGCTAGGAATGTAACAACAGTTGCTGTTTGGGGAGCGCACGCGTCCCGCGTGCCACGTTCGGCGTCTCGCCGAACGGAAAGGAGTTAAGAAGCGCCCGGCGAGACGCCGGGCGCGGCAACCGAGACGGTCGCGCTCCCCAATTCCTATCCCCGTTCCAGCCGTGAAGAGGCTAATCGTCGAAGTAACGGAGCGCGGGCAGCCTGCCCGCGCAAAATCAGACGCGGACAAGTCCACCTTCGCCAAGGCTACGGTGGACGAGGCTGTCCGCGCTCCTTAATAACATTACATTTACGCTCGCCCTCATCCCGGCCTTCTCCCCCGGGGAGAAGGTGAACCATTCTGCTCCGCTCGAACCGCAACTTCGTCATAGAAAGTCGGCTCTTCCCGATGGAAAGTAAACTTGGCGGAGATTGAAACAAAGAGGTTCAATTTTTCCGCAGCGTGGAAACTCCCTCCCTCTCCTGGGGGAGAGGGGCGGGGTGAGGGCGAGCCAAACCCTATATCTAATCACGCCGAGCCGATTCGATACGCGCTGGCAACTCCAAAGCAGACGAACAGCACCGTGAACAGGCTGATGGTCTTCTGAAAAATTTCGTATTTCATTGAAAGGGAGGAAAGTTTTGCGCGAAGGTCGGCTTCAAATTGCGCGCGCGAAGGCGTTCCGTCCAGAAACTGCTGCATCTCCGGCTGCGTTTTGGTGCGGAATTCATTTATCTCTTCCGCGGTGACCTGCGACACATTTTTCTTTTCCTTATTGGCGATCCATTCCTTGATTTCATCGTCCGTTTTTGCCTTAATGGCCGTTCCGGCGGCCACGGTCTTCACGGCATAAGCGCTTGAAACCTTCCTGGCAACAACCTTGTTCACCACCGAGTTCACGTAAAGGAATTGTCCGCCGAAAATCGCCGCTGCCGCGCAGATCGCAGCAATA
>DASRBR010000358.1:0-2737 GCA_035653495.1 Verrucomicrobiia bacterium | reverse complement strand
GTCCAACTGATGCGCAAGCCGGGATAACGCCAGTTTTTCGTGAGACCATCCACGACGATGACCGGGTCCGTCTCGACATTTTCGACATAAGCCGCGGCGGAAACCATCGCGGGCGAATCGTCCTCGCGCGGCAGGTAAAGGTAATGCGAATAAAATTCGTCTATGATGAACGAGCATTGGCATTCGCGCGCCAGGCTGCACCACGCCTTCAAGTCGCTGTCGGAAATCAATTGGCCGGTCGGATTGCACGGATTGCTCACCAGCAACGCGCTCAGGCCGCGTCCCAAAATTTCTTTTTTCAACGCGGGCAGGGGAATTTTGTAGCCCTCCTCGGCATCAAGCAAAATGGGAATGGAAGTGAACGCGCGAAAGACGCTGAGCAATTCCTCATACGCCGTGTAATCGGGAATGAAATGGCCCATGTTCACGTTCCCGAGCGCGCTGGCCAGGCGCGTTAATGCGAGCCGACCGCCGCTGGCGATGCTCACGTTGTCGCTGGTGTATTTGGATTTTTTGCCCTGGCGATACGTGGTGTTGTAAAAGTCAGCCACCGCCTGGCGCAAATCGCGATTGCCGGCCACCGGCCCGTATTGCAGCGAGGGAGCGGGAATCTTGAGGCTTTGCAGGCGCGGCGGCGCATCCGGGATTTCGCCCGTTTCCGGCGAACCCTGCCCGAGATTGGCCCAATGCGGGTCGTCGTAGCTGAACCCGGCTTGCGCGGCCTCGTGCATCACGTAAATGACGCCGGTGCGCGGCACAAACCGGAAGCCCGGTATGGTTGGCTGTTCCATTGACTATAATTGTCGGGGCTTCAGGACAAAATGCCAGCGTTTTCGACGGCGAAGCAGGTTTGAGTCAGTCCGCTGGCTTGGCTCGCTCGCGGAGATAGTCCGCAACCGTGGTGCGTCCGCCGTGGATTGCCCAGCCGAGCGGTGTGCCTCCATAAATCTTGTCGCGGATGTCCAGCCGCGCGCCGCGCTCAACGAGCAATCGCACTGTGTCGGCATGGCCGTTCAATGCCGCCTGATGGAGGGGAGTCGAATGGGTATGATGTCCTTCCGGGTTGAAGCGATTCGGATCTTCCCCTGCATCCAGCAGCAATCTTCCAACATCTGTGTGGCCGTGCTGGGCGGCGAGGGCAAGCGCCATGTGTCTGCTTTGGCCGTCGGCGGACGGAAGAAGCCGGGCAACGTCGTCGAGCCTTCCCAATCCCGCCGCGACGGGAAGGTTCTCCACGAGCGCACCGCGTTTGGCGAGCGCCTCGGCCGTATTCAAATAACCAAACGTCAGCGCTGTCATGACCGCCGATTGCCAGGCCGAACCGTGCCCATCCAGCGCCGCGCCATGATCGACGAGCATTTCCGCAAGAGCCACCTGCAAGCCGGCGTTTGCCGGGTGACAGCTCGACACGAGCATGCTCATGGTCGTGCATTTGTGATCATACATATCCGCCAGGGCATCAACTTCCGAGTCTGCATCCAGCAGCAGCTTTGCAATTTGAACGGCATTCGCAGGCGTTTTCTGCCGACCGGATTCGACACCGTTGGCGCCGACATAATGCAGCAGCGTCGCATGGTGCCGCCGGGTCGAGCGCGCACGCGCCAGTCCCGGGTCCGCGCGCAACATAGACTGAAGGGCTGCGATGTCGCCCGCGACAACCGCTTCCACGGCAGCCTCGAATCGCCGCACAGGACCATCGCCGCTGACGCCATCGGTGAACTGCGCGAGAGCGGCCCAGCTCTCAAAGCCATGTTCGAGCGCGACCACGAGTTGTGCGTCATCATGATTGAGCGTTGCGGCTTTTACATCGGCGACCGGCCTGCCGCGGAATCGCGGGTGCATCCACTTGAAACGCCAGGCCGCGGCTTCGTCGCCTGAGGTGACTGCGTCGAAGAGCGCCCCGGCCTCCCGTTGATATTCCTCAAGCGTGGCGAGGTAAGGAAGAGCACCGATGTTGTTCATGTGCGAGGCAGCGATCCAATTTAACCACCAAGCCACCAAGAACACCAAGCCAGAATGAACAGAATTGTCAGAATCAAATCTTGTTAATGCTGTCGGAAGCAAAAGATAGGTGATTTATGAACGACAAATTGCCTCATTTTGACTACGCTGGAGATGGCCGCGCGCTGTTCGGTGTCCACCCTTCACCGTGCGCTTTGGACATGCTAAAGCATGGACACCAAACGCTTGCTCCGGATTTCAAGCATGGCATGAATTATTTCGCACGCGCTTTGCAAATTGCCTGCGCTTCACCCATATTTGTGCTCTAGTACATGCAAATGAATTTGTCCGATTTGATTGCAAATGACGCCTCACTCGCATAACAAGCCGTCCGACGACCCGACGTTCACCGCCCGGGCGCGTTCGACGTGGGAAATCGTCCGGCGCGTCGCGGTCTATCTGAAGCCCTACAAGCTCAAGGCGTTCGGCACGATGGCTTGCGCGCTTTTGTCGCTGGCCTTCTCGCTCGCTTATCCGCATTTCATCGGCTCGTTGATTGATGATGTCATCAAAGGGTCGCATGCGGAAAAATTGACGTTCCTTGTGCTCGCGCTGCTCGGCTCGTTTTTGCTGCGCGACCTTTTTAACAGCCTTCGCATTATCATCAACAACACGCTGGAACAGGACGTCATCTTCAACATGCGCCGCGATGTCTACGCGCGCTTGCAACGAATGCCGGTCCATTACTTCGACCAACGCGCTTCGGGCGACTTGATGACCCGCGTGATTGAAGATG
>DASRBR010000357.1:0-2060 GCA_035653495.1 Verrucomicrobiia bacterium | reverse complement strand
CGGAATCGTCGTCGGCGGCGATTCTTTGGACAACCTGCGCGGATGTCGCCCCGCGCGGCGCGGCCGGTTCGCTGGCGGGCATCAAAAACACCGCCGGTGCGCTGGCGGGCATTCTTGCGCCGACGGTCACGGGTTTTATCGCGCAATTCACCGGCAGCTTTCAATGGGCGTTGGCGCTGGGTGGTTGCGCGGTCATTTGCGCGGCGATATCGATTTGGTTTGTGGTGGGAGAAATCAAAACGATTGAGATTCGCGTTCAGGCCGGCGAAATGACCGAAACGGCGGCTTGCACTTGAAGAATAAAGAGTAGCGGCCACCCATGCCAACGGATGATTGCGCGGCGGATGGGATTTGTTTAATGTGGCGGCATGACTTTTTTTGGATGCGCGCGTTGCGCCATCGTTGTTGCGCTTTGCCTCGGTTTGTGCGGATGTTTTCCGCCCGCCGACAGTGCGTCGGATGAAACCAAGGAGCCGCACTTCATCACTGGAAAAAATTTGATCGAGCAGATGGACTGGCAGGGGGCGGTGAGTGAATTTGAGAAATCGCTGGAGGTGAATCCCGAATCGGCATCGGCGCATTTCGAACTGGGCTGGCTTTATGAAGGAAAGTTGAATCCGTCCGATCCCGCGGCGGCGATTTACCATTACCAACAATTTTTGAAATTGCGTCCCGCCTCCGACAAGGGGGATTTCGTGAAGCAGCACATCAACAATTGCAAAATGGACCTGGTGAAAACGATGTCAGCAGTGGGGCCGTTGCCGTCGGGCGCGCAACGGGAACTGGACCGCGTGGTGGGCGAGAACCGCGACTTGCAAAACCAGGTCGCGCAATTGCAGTCGCAGATCGCCGATTTAAAAACGCAATTGAAGGCGGCGACGGCTGCCGCGGCAGCAGCAGCTTCAGCGCGAACGGCAAGTTCGAGCGACAATTCGGGCGAAACTTTTTCCACGCCGCATGTTGCCGTTTCAAGAAATTCGAGCGACCCGGTCCGGACAGAAACGCATCATCATACGAACACCGTAAGAACAGAGACGCCGACGCGTGTGTCGATTCACGGCGGGTTGAAGACGCACACCGTCAAGCCGCGCGAGACGATGGCATCGATTGCCCGGGAGTATGGAATTTCGCTGGTTGCGCTGGAAGAGGCGAACCCGCAGGTGCGGCCTTCGCATTTGCTGGTGGGCGCGACATTGAGGATACCGGCGCCTTGAGCATGGACGAACGATGACGACACGGATCACATTTTTGCTGGTGGCGCTCTTCTGGATGACGATGACGTATTTGTTGTGGCGTTCCGAATATGTTGGCCACAGCGAATTGGGAAGCAGCGTGCCGGCGCAACTTGTGTGGCGGAAAATCCTCACCGCGCCGGATGATTCACGTTTGGAAATCATGCACAAGGGCAAAATACTTGGCTATTGCCGTTGGTGGCCCAACGTCGGTCAGGACCAGGAGGCCACAAGAATCCTTTCGAACGACTCGCCTGACGACACGCCGCCGCCTGAACCCAGCGGTTACCGATTGAACTTGCAAGGCAACGTGGTGTTGAGCGAGGGAGCCAATCGTGTGAAGTTCGATCTGGAACTGCTGTTGAGCACGAACCGCGTGTGGCAATCATTTGATCTGAGGCTCAATCTGCGCCCGACGATTTGGGAAATCCGTTCGGTTGCCAGCGAACAGAAAGTGCGTTTGGTGACCGTCGAAGCCAGGGGCAGAAGAACCGAGCAGGTGTTCAAATTTTCCGATCTGCAGGACCCGCAATCGTTGATGCAGGACCTGGGCGTGCCCGCGCCTTTGGGAATGTTCGCCTTGATGGATTCGGGAAAACATCCGCAAACCGGCGCGACAAACCTTCCGCCGCTGGATTTGGGGCTCAATTGGAAGGCGCGCAACGACTGGATTCCCATCGGCCACACTTCGGTGCGCGCTTACCGGCTGGACGTGATCGTGTTGGACCGTTACCGGATGAACATGGTCGTGAGCGGGGTGGGGGAAATCCTGCGGATTGACTTGCCGGATGGCTGGGAACTTATCAATGATGACCTCGCCAATTTATA
>DASRBR010000356.1:0-7384 GCA_035653495.1 Verrucomicrobiia bacterium | reverse complement strand
CGACGTGCTTGTGCACATCGAGCCGGCGAAAAAGGAAAGTAAGAGTTGAGAAGGAAGAATTAAGAAACGCAATGGAAGAAAGGAATTCCCTTCAGACAAGTTTCTTCGCCGCCTCCAGACAGCGGCTCGCCCTTGCATTCGTACTTTTCTCCGCGCTCGCTTTCCCTCTCAGCGGACGAGCCGATGTTGGTACGCCACTGATGTGGGCTGGCATTTTGCATTTGTTTATAGGAAATGCTTTAATCGGTTTGCTGGAGGGTTATTTGATTTCCAGGTTATTCCGAATTCCAAAAATGCGAACGTTTTCTATTATGATTCCCGCAAACTATTTCTCCGCGTGGATTGGATCGTTCTTTATTGACTGGATAAGAAATGTGATTTCGCCAGATCTCAACTCATTTTGGCGATACTTTTGGCTTATTGCGCTCTCCACTTATTTTTTAACGTTGATTCTCGAATGGCCGTTTGTCGCCCTGTGCTTTCTTAAAAGCTCAGCTTGGCTCATCAAAAGCGTTAAAGCGTCTTTTGTTGTACAATCAGCTTCCTACATACTGCTATTTGCATGGTATGGCTACGCGGGTTCTCCTTGGATTTCCCATAACAACATCAAAATTGTCCCGGCATCAGAATTCTCGCTGCCGAAAGAAATGTCGGTTTATTATATTTCTTCTCGTGATGGCAGCGTTTATCGAAAATCTCTCAAGAGAGGAACCGAGACGAAAATAGCCGAACTGCACTCACCCAATGAATGGAATCGTTTATGCATTGAACCAAATCCGGATGACACCAATCAGTGGGACCTGTTCGTCGAGACGTCGCCACGCGATCGTTCCATAGTTGCGCAGCGCATTCCAATCAAGGCTGCTCCGGTTTCCCGCAACGACTCTCCGTTCGACGAAGCCGCGAGTTTTGGAAATCTTACGAATAGCCATTGGATTGTAGCAACTCGCCAATGGGAAGGCAGTCTTGGATGCTATGATGTACGATCCCGACCATATTGTCGAGAATATATCTATTTCGAAACAGTATTTTGTTATTGGCCAGCGCGACATCCAGTTTATGTGTCGTCCGATTTGGTTTTATTCCAATTAGGTCCGGACCAAATCTGCATTTTCTCGCCAGACCAATATAAAATCGCTCTTCTTTGGCATGGAAGAGGAGCGGTTCCTGTTATTGACCGTGAATAGGCCAAAAGAGAAAGCGTTCTTATGAAGAAATATATTTCGATCCTCCTCCTGTTTCTGCTCTCCACAGCCCTTTTTGCGCAAACCAACCAGGCCGCCATCAAATGGAAAAACGACATCGCTCAATACGACAGGGAAGACAAAACAAATCCGCCGCCCAAGCACGCCATCGAATTCATCGGCAGTTCGACCATCCGGTTTTGGAAAACGTTGCCGCAGGATTTTCCCGGCAAACCAGTCTTCGACCGCGGTTTCGGAGGGTCGCAGATTGATGAAGCGACAGCGCTGGCCGACCGGCTCATTTTTCCATACGAACCGCGTATCATCGTTTTTTATTCCGGCGACAACGATTTGGCGGCGGGAAAATCGCCCGAGCGCGTGTTCGCGGATTTCCAGAAGTTTGTCAAAACGGTTCACGAACATCTGCCGGACACGGTCATAGACGTCATTTCCATCAAACCGTGCCAGTCGCGTTGGAAGCTGAAGGACAAGGTCATGACCGTGAACGCGGACATCAAGGCGATGCACGATCCAAAACTTCATTACATTGATATCGTTCCGCTGATGCTGGACGAGGATGGCAAGCCAAAGGCCGACATGTTCAAGCCCGACGGTTTGCATCCCAGCCAGAAATGTTATGAGCAATGGGCGGAGAAGATAAGACCGTACCTCGATTAAAATTCCAAACACCAAGCTCTGGTCAAAATCCAAGCCAACCTCGATTAAGCTCCGAATTCCCAAGCTCCAAGCTCCAGAGAATAACCAATCATCAAATTCCAAATCAGAGCGTCAGGTTTGCGAAGGCTTCCTAAGGATTGGTGCTTGATTATTGGTGCTTCTCTGGAGCTTGGATTTTAGTGCTTGGATTTTGACTACTGCATTGAATTTTCGCCCCGATGGTGCATTATGAGCCCATGGCTAACGTCATTCTTCGGCCAGGCTGGCGCTTGCCGGAACGGTTGGTTACGCCGGAGCCGGTTTTCCTGAATCGCCGCCATTTTCTGCGCCAGATGGGATTTACCGGCGCGGGCCTGCTCGCCGCGGGACTGGCGGGCTGTTCGAAAACTGAAACCCAGGCTGCGCCTGCCGAAAGTGGCAAGGCGCCGGTCGCTTCCACTCCAAAAGCCAAAGGTTTTCCCGCAGCGCGCAATCCCCAGTTCAATCCCACCTGGCCGTTGACCGCTGAAAAAATCGCCGGCAATTACAATAATTTTTACGAATTCTCCACGAACAAGGAACGTGTCAGCAAGCTCGTGGACAAGTTCGTGACCACCCCCTGGCCGATTGAAATCGGCGGCCTTGCCGAAAAACCGATGACCGTTGATGCGTGGGACCTCGCCGACATGTTTCCCTTTGAGGAACGCGTCTATCGTTTCCGCTGCGTCGAGGCCTGGTCCATGGTCGTGCCATGGACAGGATTTCAGTTGAGCAAATTGATCGAAAAAGTTTCCCCAAAATCGCCCGCCAAGTTCATCAAGTTCACGTCGTTCAACCGTCCCGACGAGGCACCCGGCATCCTGCGATTGGCTGATTATCCCTGGCCTTATACCGAAGGTTTGCGGTTGGATGAGGCGATGAACCCGTTGACGATGGTCGTCACCGGCATTTACGGCAAACCGCTCCCCAAACAGCATGGCGCGCCGGTGCGCATTGTTGTGCCTTGGAAATACGGTTACAAGAGCATCAAATCGGTGGTCAAAATCGAATTTGTCGAAAAAGAACCCGCGACACTCTGGGACACGCTCGCGCCCAACGAATATCCTTTCGAATCCAATGTTGACCCCAAAGTGCCGCATCCCCGGTGGTCGCAGGCGATGGAGCGGGTCATTGACACGGGTGACTACGTGCCCACCCAGCAGTATAATGGTTATGGGAAATACGTGGCCAAACTTTACAAATCGTGACTGGACTTGCGGCCGGAATGTAACTCGGAAAGGTAACTCGCTGCGATAATTTCCCTTTTCACGAGCTAAACTGCCTGTCACTTTATCACGCCAATGTCCTTGCCAATCATCAGCGTAGCGCAGATGCGCGAATGCGAAAAGGCGACCTGGGCAACCGGTCAAACCGAAGCCAACGTCATCGCCCGCGTTGGTGAAGCCGTGGCGCGGCATGCGCTCAAACTCACCGGCCCCGACGATGCCATCCTCATTCTCGCCGGCAAAGGGCACAATGGCGAGGACGCCCGCCACGCCGAACCGCATTTGCACAACCGCCGCGTTCAGATTTGCAACATCAAGGATCCCGCGAACGACCTGCCCCTCTCGCAATTGTACGAACAGCGTCCTGCGTTGATCATCGATGGGCTGTTCGGCATCGGCATCAACCGGCCTTTGGACGAGCATTGGCAGGCATTGATCCAGCGGGTGAACGATTCCAGAATTCCCGTGCTCGCCGTGGACGTTCCTTCCGGCTTGAACGCCGACACAGGCCAGCCGGAAGGCGCGGCCATTCGCGCGTCCGTCACCGTGACCGTCGGCGCGCCGAAACAGGGCATGTTGCTCCCAGCCGCGTGGCCTTATGTGGGGCGATTGGAAGTGGCGTCGGATGTTGGTTTGGTGAAATGCCCGGTCGCGGCCGAAATGAACTGGATTGAAGCGGATGATTTTCGGACTTATCCGCCACCGCGGGAGGCTGTGGCGCACAAGGGCGATTTCGGCCATCTTGGAATTTTTGCCGGCAGCCTCGGCTATCACGGCGCGGCGGTGTTGACGTCCCGCGGCGCGCAACACGCCCAACCCGGTCTGATCACGCTGCACACGTTCGAGACGGTTTATTACGCCATCGCGGCGCAATTGCAATCCGTCATGGTGCGGATTTGGGACCCGGCGACGAAGATGCCCGCCAATTATGACGCCGTGCTGATCGGCCCCGGTCTTGCGGACAATACCTTGCCCGACGCGGTGAAATTATTCACGCGGTTGACGTGGCGAGATTCGTTTTCGCCAGTGGTCGTGGATGCCAGCGCGCTGGATTGGGTCCCGCTTGAGCCGCTGCCGAACCGGGCCATCCGCGTCATCACGCCGCATCCGGGCGAAGCGGGGCGATTGCTGAAAACAAGCTCGAAACAGATCCAGGCGAACCGTCCGGCGGCGTTGCGGGAGATTTCCAAGCGTTACGGCAACTGCTGGGTGGTGTTGAAAGGCGCGCAAACGCTCATTGGCCGGCATAAAGGACCAATCGCGGTGAATTCATCCGGCAACCCGCGCATGGCGCAAGGCGGCAGCGGCGATGTCCTCGCCGGTTTTCTTGCCGGGCTGCTCGCGCAACCGGCATTGCAAGCCGACCCGTTCACCACGCTTTGTTACGGCGTCTGGCAACACGGCGCAGCCGCAGACCGTCTCGATGCCAAAAAAACCAACTGGGTCGTCGAAGATTTGATTGCTGAGATTGGCAATACGCGAAGACCCATTTTTTAACCGGCCAGCCAAAAACTCAACGCGCAGCGGCTGTTGGCTCGCGTGAAACATTCTTTTAATTTCATTCATTTTGGCAAAGACTCGCTTTGATGAACGAGGGCGAGATTTTTGCGCGACATTTCGCAAGCGGAAAAACTGTTCAGGTGCGCTGGCAAAACGGCGTCATCACCGACATCCAATCTGCCGCGTCGTCCACGCACACGGAAACCTGGATTGCGCCGTCGCTTGTGGATTTGCAGGTGAACGGTTTCGGCGGCGTTGATTTCCAGCAGGACAATCTTGGCTTGGATGGTTTGCTTTCGGCAGCGCGCCAACTTCGCGCGGCGGGTTGCGCGCGCTTTTTGCTGACGCTCATCACCGATGAATGGGCGAAGCTGACCGCTCGGTTGCGGTACTTGAAAAAATTGCGCGCGCAATCTGCTGAACTACAATTGTCCATCACCGGTTGGCACATCGAAGGGCCGTTTCTTTCCGCCGAACCAGGATTTCACGGCGCGCACAATCCCAAGTTGATGCTCGACCCCACGTCCGCGCACATCCGCGAGTTGCGGGACATCACCGGGAACGATCCACTGCTGCTGACGCTCGCGCCGGAACGCGCCGGAGCTTTGGAAGCGATTGCATTGGCGGTTTCGCTGGGAATCAAAATCAGTTTGGGCCACACGAACGCTTCGGCAGAGATGCTGCGCCAATCGGTGCAGGCGGGCGCGACGATGTTCACGCATTTGGGCAATGGATGTCCGCGCGGGCTGGACCGGCACGATAATATTTTGTGGCGCGTCATTGAGACGCCGGGACTCACTGTGAGCCTCATTCCTGACGGCATTCATGTTTCAGCTCCACTCTTTCGTTTGCTGCATCGGGTGTTGAACAGCAATTCGATTTTTTACACGACCGACGCCATGGCTGCCGCAGGCGCAAAGCCGGGACGATATCGCCTCGGCGCGTTGGAAGTCGAAGTCGATGAAGACCAGGTCGTGCGGCAACCTGGAAAAACGAATTTCGCCGGCTCGGCGTTGCGGCCAATCGATGGGATTTTCCGCGCGGCGGAGATGTTGAATTGTCCGTGGCAGGAGGTGTGGCCACGTTTTTCCGAAACACCGGCAAAATTGCTGGGTTTGGCTCATGGATTGGAAGTCGGCATGCCAGCAAATTTTTGTTTGTTGAAGTTGGATGCGGAGAATCGGTTGGGTGAATTGCGGCTAAATTTGACAGAATAGACAGAATTTTCAGAATGAAAGAGTCGTGAAATTCTTATTCTGACAATTCTGTACATTCTGTCAAAATCAGTTCGTGTTCGTATTCTTAATTTCCTTGGATATTTGCAACGCTTGACGCGCCACTCGGCGGGTTCTAATCTGTAGAACGAAATCACGGGGAGCCAACCGGTCTTCGGACAAAGGCTGAGAGTGTTGCGCGGGAGCGCGGCAGACCCATTGAACCTGCTCCAGGTAATGCTGGCGAAGGGAGCCACTTGCGTGGCGGCCAATGCGCTCCCCTTCCTGACATTCCTGCAGCGTTGAATTGGCAGGCGAGTTGAGTGACTCAACTCTCAACCAAGAACTACTTTTATGATCGCGACCAAAGATTCCTTCGAACCGCAAAGCGGCGAGCCCCTCCCCAATTCCACCAAGGTCCATGTGCCGGGACGCATCCATCCCGATTTGCGCGTGCCGATGCGCGAAATCAAGCTGAGCGACACCAAGACTTACAACGGGCAAACCGAACCGAACGCTCCCGTGCGCGTCTATGATTGCAGCGGGCCGTGGGGCGACCCGGATTACAAGGGCGATGTCACGCAAGGCTTGCCACGCCTGCGCGAGCAATGGATCCGCAACCGCGGCGATGTTGCGGAATACGATGGCCGCGAAGTCAAACCGGTTGACAACGGTTATCTTTCGCGCAATCACGCCGAATACGCCAGCCAGGCCGAGCGCAATCGCCTGCTGCAATTTCCCGGCCACACGCGCAAGCCGTTGCGCGCGTCCAAGGGCCATCCCGTCACCCAACTCTGGTATGCGCGCCAGGGCATCATCACGCCGGAGATGGAATTCATTGCCATCCGCGAAAATTTGGGTCGGTCTGAATTACGAATCACGATTGATGATTTGCGCGACGACATCCGGCGAAACGATCTCGCCAAACAACACGCTGGCTCGCAGCAGTTGACCATCAACCATCAACCATCAACCATCAACCAGCCGAGTATCTTCACCCGCTTTCCCCAACGCATTCCCGATGAGATCACGCCCGAGTTTGTGCGCGATGAAGTTGCGCGCGGTCGCGCCATCATTCCCGCAAACGTCAATCATCCCGAAAGCGAGCCGATGATCATCGGCCGGAATTTTTTGGTGAAGATCAACGCGAACATCGGCAATTCCGCCGTCGCTTCGAGCATCGAGGAGGAAGTCGAGAAGATGCGTTGGGCGACAAAGTGGGGCGCGGACACCGTGATGGACCTGAGCACCGGCAAAAATATCCACGCCACACGCGAATGGATTTTGCGCAACTCGCCGGTGCCCATCGGCACGGTGCCCATCTACCAAGCGCTGGAAAAAGTCGGCGGCAAGGCCGAGGAATTGACGTGGGAAATCTATCGCGACACGCTCATCGAACAATGCGAGCAGGGCGTGGATTATTTCACCATCCACGCGGGCGTGTTGCTGCGGTTCATCCCGCTCACCGCGCAACGCATGACCGGCATCGTTTCGCGCGGCGGCAGCATTTTGGCGAAATGGTGCCTGGCGCATCATCAGGAGAATTTTCTCTATACGCATTGGG
>DASRBR010000355.1:0-6853 GCA_035653495.1 Verrucomicrobiia bacterium | reverse complement strand
AGGTGCGTGTCCATATCGAAAAAACCTTGTTGCGCAAACGCTACAAGTGCTTTGCATTTCGGTTTGAGGAGCGCTTGCTGCAATTGTTCGACATGACCGCACTGCCAAACGACTGGCAGGAAGAACCGCCGCCGCCTTCATTGCAATCGTTGGGAGATGAATGGGCCAAGTCTGGTGCTTCGGCCATACTCGCAGTTCCCAGTGTGATCATTCCAAAGGAATTCAATTTTCTTGTAAATCCCCGACATCCAGATTTCACGAAGCTGCAGATTGATGCACCCACCGATTTCGCCTTCGACCCGCGACTTTTCAAATAAAGGCGATTCCCTCGGTGACTTAAACATCTTTGCGGTGTTTGAGAAATAATGGCAGAGAGATAAAAGGAATAGTGGTTCTAAGCTCTTGAAGTACAACAGTCTAATCATTAAAAGGGTGATGACTTAATTTTCCTTTTCAAATTTGCCCTAATAAACCCACCGGCGGCGTGTCAGGGATGATAGACACGATGTTGTATTGCGAACCATACGCCGGGAAAGCAGGAAACTGACTGGAGATTCGTGACGATGGCCGTGATGCCGCCAGACGAAATCAGCCGTCCGCCCGGACCGGAGACAATCGAGCAGCTTTTTGCCGCGCTCGAATCGCCTCTGCTCAGTTACGCCTGCCGTCTCGCGGGGGAACTCAGCGTCGCCGAAGACATCGTCCAGGAAGCGTTCATGAAGTTGCACGAACAATTTGAAGACGTCCGCGAACCGCGCCGCTGGCTGTATCGCACCGTCCACAACGCCGCGCTCAACCATCGCCGTCGGGCGGGAAAAATCATTTCGCTGGACGTTCCCGCGCAGTCCGGCGCGAGCGCAGGGGAAGAAGTGCCTGATAATCAATCGTTGCCCGACGAGGAAATCGCGCGCTGGGAAGGCATCGGGCTGGTGCGCGTCAGTTTGGAAACATTAGATGAACGCAGCCGCGAACTGGTGCGGCTCAAATTTGAGGAAAACCTTTCCTACAAGGAAATCAGCGCGCGCACCGGGTTGAAAGTCGGGCACGTCGGTTACCTGCTGCATCACGCGCTGAAGGAACTGGCCAATCAACTCGCCAAAGATGGAGTTGTCCCATGAGCTTGGAATTTACACCCGACCCCAGGCAGGAATCTGAAGCGCGCCTGACCGCGCTGCTGCTCGGTGAAATCACCGGCGCGGAAGCCGCGTCGCTGCTCGAAACCATTGAGGCCGATCCGCAACTGGCCGCGCTTTACGAACGGTTGAAAAAAACGGTTGTGCTCGTGCGCGAAGTTTCCGCCAATCCTGCGCAACCACTTGCAACGCCCGGCGCGAACCCAGCCACACCGTTGAAATTATCCGAGGAACGCCGGCAGAAATTGCTCGCACAATTCAAGACAGTGAAGCCGAAGGAGTTTGTGTCGCCCGCACAAAGGCGGCAGTGGTTCGAGACCTGGTTCCAGGTTGGAATTGCCGCAGCGATTGTGCTTTTGCTCGGTTCTTTGGCGGTTCCCAATCTTGTACATTCAAGGTTCACGGCGCAGCAAACTGCCATCATCAACAAACTCCGCCAGCTTGACGGTGCGAAACAGACGTGGGCTTTGGAGAACCATGCATCTCCGGATACGGTGCCTACTTTTGCTCAAATTCAGCCTTATATGGGCCGCGGAGAAGAAACCGACCCACAGGCTTCCATTGCTGGTGAAAAATATATTTTGGGTCCAATTGGAAAATCGCCGGTCGCCGTCCAAAAAGGAAAAGTTTTCTCGCTTGACGATGAAGGGCAGTCGCCGGCGGTTCAAATGATGTTGGCGGCAAAAACCCCGACTCCATCAGTGAACATCAAAGCAAAATTTGCCGAAGTGACGCCTGAGACGACCCCATCTGCCAGCCCAGCAGCATCTGCGCCTCAACAACTCGCCCAAAACAACCGCCAACAAATTTATCTGCCGCCTGCTGATAATGGCGCAACACTGTCCGTCACACCTGCAGAACCTGCTTCGAATTTCGGACGTCAGTTAGTCTTGGCCGATGGCTCAGTTCAACAATATTCAACAAGCGGTTTGCGTGCGCCCGGAGTCCTTCGCGGCACAGAGGGAAATGTAGTCGTGACCAATTCGGCCAACGCCACTTTCTTCGCAGACCTTAATGGCAGCGGGTCGAACGCCGGCAATCCCGAATCGACGAGCATTTTGAACAGTTGGAATCAGCCGGCGCCACATCCTCCCTCGAATTACTCTTATGGCGCAACGCGAGCCAACGACAACTTTCGTCTGAATTTAGCAGATGTGAATCAACTCGAGCGGGGCCAATCGAATAATTCTGCTGTTGCCCCGGTTACATCGCTTCAGAGTGGGGATGTCCAACTCTCGTGCAATACGCAACCCACTGCTGGTGTTCCGCCGCCTCCTGCCCGGGTTGCCCCTCCGAATTTGCGTCTCGGACTGACTGAGCAGCTCAGTGAGCCGCAAATCGTCACTGAGAGCGGCAAACGAACAGAAGCCGAGGCCAAAGCTGATGCTGAAGCGACGCGAAAGGCAGGGTTGGCCCTAGCCGAACCTGCAAAAGATTTTTCCAAGCCTCCAGACAGGGGTGGCCTCGCCGAAGAGAAAAAAGAAAGCAATGCAAATGTCGAGCAATTGCCCGAGCTTGGCGAAGTTCCCACTGCGGGGCGTTTGTTCAAGAGCACGACACCTGCGGACCAGCGCAAACCGGTGTTTCAAAACCAGCATGGCGCCCAATTGCTCACTCAACATACCCCATCCGCTAGCGACCGCGACCAACCACTCGGCCTGACGCCTTTGCCGGGAAGCCGCGCTCCTGAAGCAGAAACCGCGGCAGCTTCTGCCTTGCCTGCCGCCCCGCCGCTGGCTTCAGCGTCCGTTCCAGAGCAACCCACAACAAGAGGTGGCTTGGTCTCAAATGAAGCGTTGTTTCAAGACGGCAAACTTCTTTTTGAAGCGGGTCGTTTGGATGAAGCAGAAGCAAAGTTGAATGAAGCGTATAAAGAAAATCCCTCAAACGTTTCCGCTTACCAGTATCTCCAGGCAATTCAGCAGGAGAAAGCCAGGGAATATCGGGCAACGAATGGAGTAATAAAATACGCCGATGCTTCAGATGTTCAGGAAGCACTTAAGAATTTAAGCGGTTCGACAGCTTCAGCGGCAAACGATAAGCACTCTGACAAAATTCTGGAAGAACTGAATCGTAATCGCCTCTTGACTGAAAGTCGGCTTGATGATCTCAGAAAAAAACATGGTGATACGGATGCTGAAGTGAAACGATTGCGTGATTCCGAGCAGGAATTGGATGCTAAAATCGAAGAACGCAAAATCAAGCTCGCGAGTGGGAATAAGGCCGAACCTGAAGCTGATTTTCTCAGTTCCCGTACAGCCACGCCGGACATCAACGACGCTCCCTTGCCAAAAACGGTAGTACCTCCGCCGATTCCACAGCCGGAAGTGTTCACGAGCACGAATGCGTTCTCCACGTTCTCGCTGAACATCGCCGATGTCTCGTTCAAGCTCGCCGCCGCCAGTTTGGAAAAAGGCGTGATGCCCGACCCGGCGTCCATCCGCAGCGAGGAGTTCATCAACGCGTTCGATTATCGCGATCCCGAAGCGCCGCCGGGCGTGCCGATCGCTTTCGCGTGGGAGCGCGCGCGTTATCCGTTCGCGCAGAACCGCGATCTGCTCCGCTTCTCGCTCAAGACTGCCGCCACCGGCCGCGCGCCGGGCCGTCCGCTCAACATCGTTTTGTTGCTCGACAATTCCGGCTCAATGGAACGCGCCGATCGCGTGCAGATCATCCGTGAAGCGTTGCGCGTGCTCGCGGGCCAGTTGCAACCGCAGGACACGTTAAGCATTATCACTTTTGCCCGCACCGCGCGCTTGTTCGTGGACGGCGTGCCGGGCAACCAGGCGTCCAATGTCGTGGAAGAAGTTTCCGGCCTCACGCCTCAGGGCGGCACAAACCTCGAAGACGCCATGAGGCTCGCCTACGAAACCGCGCTGCGCCATTACCTCGCCAATGGAATCAATCGCGTGGTGCTAATGACCGATGGCGCGGCGAATTTGGGCAACGTTGATCCCGCCTCCCTCAAGCAAAGCGTCGAGGCGCATCGCAAGCAGGGCATTGCGCTAGATTGCTTCGGCATCGGCTGGGAAGGTTACAATGATGATCTGCTCGAAGTGCTCGCGCGCAACGGCGACGGACGCTACGGCTTCCTGAATTCGCCCGAGGAAGCGGCGAACGGTTTTGCGCATCAACTTGCCGGCGCTCTGAACGTGGCCGCCGAGGACGTGAAGGTGCAGGTCGAGTTCAATCCGCGCCGCGTGACGGTATATCGCCAGATCGGCTACGCGAAATTGCAACTGACGAAGGAACAGTTCCGCGACAACACAGTGGCCGCGGCGCAAGTCGGCGCTGCCGAAGCCGGCAATGCCCTTTACACGCTGCAGGTGGACCCGAACGGCGACGGCCCGCTCGCCACGGTGCGCGTCCGTTACAAAGTTCCCGGCACGGAAGATTTTCAGGAGCACGAATGGTCGGTGCCTTACACCGGCAACGCGCTCTCGCTCGAACAATCGACTCCGGCGATGCACTTGGCCGCGACTGCGAGCGCGTTTTCCGAATGGCTCGCCAACAGTCCTTACGCCGCCGAGGTGACACCTGATGCGTTGCTGCAAAATCTTTCTGGTGTTCCCGCGATTTATGCCCCTGATACGCGCCCGCAAAAACTCGTTGAGATGATTCGCGAGGCGAAGAGCTTGACCGGGAAATAACTGTGAGAACATCGAACTTCGAACATCCAACGCTGAACATCGAAGAGATTCCAGCAAGGCAATCTTTGATTGGAAGTTCGGCGTTCGATATCCGTTGCTCGATGTTTAAGTAAGAATCATATGAAAACCATCATTGCTGCTTGCTGCGCTTTGTTGTTTGCAGCAACCATCCACGCCACTTCCGCTTCCGACGCCCCGGTCACGCTCAAGGATTTCAAGCTGGTCGGAAATCTGCACGGGGACCGCGCAGCGTTCATGCTCACAGCAATAGCGCATGTCGAAAATCCACACGGCGGCTCGCTTGATTTGCTCTCCGGCACCGTCGCGATCACGCAAATCGGCGATCATCCGAAATGGCATGTGCGCGTCGAGCAGGACCGTTTCGCATTGGTGTTCGAGCGCAAAGGAGATTTCCCCATCCGCATCCAGTTCACTGCTGCCGTGCGCCAAAACGACGGCTGGAACACGGTCGATTTCCGCGTAGCGCCCAGCACGTTGCAGCCGATCGTGCTGGAAGGCCTGGCGGCGGACACGCAATTCCAATTCGCAGGCGCGGCGCGTCCTGACCGCACCGGAAATGATTTCACCAGCTTTTTGCCGGCAGACGGCGCGGTGAAACTGGCCTGGAAGGAAGCGCGGCGCGAAGCCGAAGGCAAATTGTTTTATGCGACTGAATCGCTCACGCAAATCACCGTGCGTCCCGGCTTGATGCGGCAGACGGCGCTACTGGATTTCAAGGTAATGCAAGGCGAGTTGAGCCAGGTGACACTTGTGTTGCGCGGCGAAGGCGAAGTGACGCGCGTGCTGGGCGACCAGGTCCTTTCGTGGAACGTCGAGCCGGCGCAAACCAATTCCGGCGAACGCAAGCTGGTGATCCGGTTGAACCAGCCGCAGAAGGACCAGTTCGCATTGCAGGTGCAGATGCAAACGCCGCTCGGCGCGTTTCCACAAATCGCCGACGCGATGCAATTGCGTCCTGAAGGCGCGACGCGTTACGCGGGCTGGATACGCGTGGTGAACGAAGGCGCGGTGCGTCTTGAAGTGGCACAGGCGAGCGGCCTTTCGCAAATCTCGCCCGAGCAATTTCCCGAAACCGACGCGACGAAAGCCTTGTTCAACGCCACCGGTTCGCAACGGTTTGCCTATCGCTTCTCCGGGCCGGATTTCGCGTTGCGCATCTCTGCTGATCAAATTTTTCCCGAGCTGAGCGTTTCGCAGGTGACATCCTACAATCTAGGCGAGAACGAACTGGCGATTGATTCCGAGATTGAACTGGATGTGCGCGAAGCGCCGATGCGCGAATTGTTGCTGCGCGTGCCCAAAGGATATGCCATCGCGAAGCTCACCGCATCGGGTTTGACCGATTATTTCCTGACGGAACCGACAAACCAGAACGATGCCGAATTGCGCCTTGTTTACGCCGAACCGTTGTCGGGACGCCAGCTCATCGAACTGCGATTGGAACGCAACCAGGCGCTGGGCGCATCCTCCTGGACTTTGCCGCGGATCGAAGTTGCAAAAGCCAAATCGGTGCGCGGACACATCGCGGTTTCGGCCGATCCCGGTTTTCGGCTGACGCCCGAACGGACGCAATCGCTGGTGGAAATTGCAACGGCATTTTTTCCGCGCAAAGTCGCCGGCATCCAAACCGCATTCCGCCTTAACGACGCGTCCTGGGAAGCGACGTTGCACGTCGAGCGTTTGCCGCAAACCGTGCAGGCGGACGTGCTGCATCTTTTCTCGATCGGCGAAGGCATTGCTTACGGCAGCAGCGTGATGAACTACACGATTTCCGGAGCGCCGGTATCGGCATTCCGCGTCGAATTGTCCGCCGAATACTTCAATGTCGAATTCACGGGCAAGGACGTGCGCAACTGGCAGAAGATTGACGGTGGTTATCTCGTGCAGTTGCACACGCCGGTTTCGGGCGCTTACACTCTGCTGGCAACTTACGAGCGCCCATTCAAGGCGCAGGGCGAAACGCTCGCATTCACCGGCGCGCGGCCAATCGATGCGCAAAGCGAACAGGGTTACACGCTCGTCATCAGCGCATATCAATTTCAGGTCGGG
>DASRBR010000354.1:0-13011 GCA_035653495.1 Verrucomicrobiia bacterium | reverse complement strand
CGCAGACGATCAACCTGGGCTCGACCGCGAGCGCGCGGGCGATTCCGATGCGTTGGCGCTGCCCGCCGCTGAATTCGTGCGGATAGCGTTGCGCGTGCGAGGGATCAAGACCAACGGCGCGCAACAGTTCGATGATGCGCTTCTGGCGCGCCGAGCTGCTTTCCACGAGCTTATGGATGTCAATGGCTTCGCCGATGATTTGGCCGACGGTCATGCGTGGGTTCAACGAGCCGTAAGGGTCCTGGAAAATCATCTGGAATTTGCGGCGTCGCGCGCGCAATGTCGCGCCCTTGAGTTGGGCGATGTCCTCGCCTTCGAAAAGAATACTGCCGTCGGTCGGCTCGACGAGCTTGACGATGGCGCGGCCAAGGGTGGTTTTGCCGCAACCGCTTTCGCCGACGAGACCCAGCGTTTCACCGGGTGCAATGGAAAAGCTCACATCGTCAACCGCCTTGACATGCGCCTTCACGCGGCTGAACAAGCCGTGCTTGACAGGAAAATGGACTTTTAAATTTTTGACTTCGAGCAGATTGGTCATGTCGAAAAAAAGCTAAAGCTTCTCGACGAATTGTTCGAGCGTTAGTCCGGCTTGTTCGATGATGCCTTTAAGCGTTCCGGGTTTAAGTGGCTTATGTTGGGGCACAACGACAGTTCGCTCATTCTTGCGCAAAATCAGGTGCGAACCTGTTTGCCGGATTTCAACATAGCCGAAACGCTTCAAGGCGCGAGTCGCTTCCGCACCGCTGATGTCCCGAGGCAATTTCAAGAGAGGGCAAGCACCGGGTCCTCCGAAAAATGCAGCCGCACTGACTTAGGCCGGTCTCCCGGACCAAAATAGCCCTCAACCGCGTCGGTAATCATCGCATCCAGCTCACGGAAAGAATCGCCTTGCGTGGTGATTCCGCCACCGCCGGGCGCATCCCATCGCGCAACAAAGCCGCCGGTTTCGCGGCAAGGTTCAACGGAAAAGGTTATTTCATTCATACAGCGACGCATCAGCTTCACGGTTCATCGCCTGAAACTTGCCGGCTGCGGCGTCTTGTTTCATTTGCCGGTCCCATTCATCGTCCTGGCAAGGATGCAAAAGCGCCTCCAATTCGCAACGTTCTTCCGGCGAAAGCTTGTCAATGGCGGCTTTAATTTCGGCAACCGTGCTCATGCCAACACTAAAACGCAGCTTCTGTGCCACGTCAATGAGCGATTCCGATGCTGGATGGCAAGACGACGGTCTTTTCAGCTTCTTCGAGAAAGGCTAAGAGAGCGTGTGCGGAGGCGATTGGAAATCCGGCTGCGCCTGCTTTTTTTGAGCGGGATTTCGAGCGCGCTTTGCGAAAGGGTCGAACCGGAAATGTCGCGGATGGTTTTTTCCATTCGCTGTTGCGCCCGATGAAGTTCTCTCGCCAGCGGTTCGTAGATTTCGCGATGACCCTGCTCGTCCGGATAATCCCAAAGACCATTGTGGCAATGACGGCAATCGTTCCAACCGGGATGGTTCAGGATGGGATAAAGGCAGATACCATCCAACGGAACGCCGCTGGTAAGCGTCGCCTCGACTTCCTCCGTCACATAGCGCAGCCACGGGCCGCGCGCCTCGTCTTCGGCGCCGGTTTCAGCCATGAACATGGGCCGTTGGTAGCGTTCGTAAACCTCTTGCAGGATTTCTCGCAACGGCCGGTACAAGGGGTCGGTGCGCTCAAGCGGCTCGAATTCATGCGAGCGGCGATAGCCCTGGATGTCGTAAATCCATTGGTTGTGGAAGTAATAATTGACGCCCAAGATGTCCAAATATTTTTTGCCGCCGCCCAATTCCGGCAAAATCTTTCCGCCGAGCATGTCCCACGCCTGGAATTGCGAAAGACGGTAGGCTTCCGCCAATTCCTGGTCTTCGGGCCGGTCAGGATGCGCAACGACGTGGATGATGGGGTCCACGTGCACGAAGCGCGCGGATGGATTGACCGAACGGATGGCATCCATCGCGGCAATCGAAGCGCGCACCAACTGGCATTTCAAATCGAACCCGCGCCCCGTGACGTGCGGATTCAATTCGCCTTCCTCGCCGCCGGCCCACGAAAAAAAAGAGATCTCGTTCACCGGGACAAAAAATTGCGGCAACGTGCTTTCCTTCTTCAAAAATTTCGCGAACGCCGCCGCAAAACCGGCAAGGCGCGTCACGAACTCCGGCTTCATGATGTCAATGTGTTCGGGCCAGCCGAAATGGCAAAGGTCCCAGACGACCTGCGTGCCGGTCGCTTCCGCGGCATGGGCTATGGATTGGGCGCAGGAGAAATCGTAACGGCCCGGTTTTTTTTCCGCGAGATGCCAGCGCACGCCTTCGCGCGCCGCGCGGATGCCCTGGCTGTTGATACGGGCATAATCCTTCATCGCGAAGTGGTCGTGATGCGTGGCGTCGATCATGTCCAGACGACGCCCATTTTTATGCCGATGAGTTGAGCATTCAAATCCGGCGAGAAAAAAACTTTGGAACAATGGTTTGTCGCTGGATTGAGTCAAAGTGCCGGATTCTTTTGCAGAACGCTTTTGGGCCTGCGTGCATTTTGCAGTCATAAGCGAGAAAAAAAGTTGTGAGGGGGATGTGGTCAATGGCCGTTGCCGTTGCCATTACCATTGCCATTGCCATTGCCATTGGCGACCGGCGACCTGCGTCCACGCCGCCCCAAAGCGGCTGGCCGGCTTTGGCGACTGTGGCCATTGCCGTTCCTTTTGCCGTTGCCATTTCCGTTGAAAGTCATTGGGAACGTCATGGTGGAAATTCTTGGCTCGACTTTCATGTCGAGAGCCATGGCGCGGCTGGCGCCCACAATGTTCGCAAAGGTCGTCAGCGCCTGTGCCGCCACCTGGTCCATGTTGTAATAACGATAGGTGGCGAGGCGCCCGACGAAATGGACTCCGCTCGTCTTTTCCGCGAGCGTCTGATATTTGCGGTACAATTCAGCGTTCTCCGCGCGCGGAATTGGGTAATACGGATCACCCTCCGCCCGCGGAAATTCATAAACGATGCTGGTCTTGGGATGCACCTGGCCGGTGAGATGCTTGAACTCCGTCACGCGCGTGTAGGCGTAGTCGTTCGGATAATTGATCACGGCGACCGGCTGCAGGAATTCCTTGTTGTGCGTCTCGTGTTTGAATTCGAGGCAGCGATACGGGAGTTTGCCGAAGCGAAAATCGAAATATTCGTCCACCGGGCCGGTGTAGATCAATTCACGAAAAGGAACGAGGTCCCGCACTTCACGGTAGTCGGTGTTGAGCATGATTTTGATGTTCGGATGGTCGAGCATGTTTTCGAACATCCGGGTGAATCCATGCAACGGCATCGCCTGGTATGCATCGGTGAAATAACGCGCGTCGCGATTGGTGCGCGTCGGCACGCGGGCCGTCACCTGCGCGTCGAGTTCCGACGGATCAAGCCCCCACTGTTTGCGCGTGTAACCGCGGAAAAATTTTTCATACAATTCGCGGCCGACCTTGTTGATCACGACGTCTTCCGACGTGCGCAACGGCTCGCGTTTTTCGGCGCGGCTGGCCAAAAAATCATCCATTTCCATCGAGCTTAAATGCAACCCGTAAAGCTGGTTGATGGTGTCGAGATTGATCGGGATGGGGACCAATTGGCCGTCCACGCACGCCAGCACGCGATGCTGGTATTGGCGCCACTCGGTGAAGCGCGAAAGGTAATCGAACACTTCCTGGCTGTTGGTGTGGAAAATGTGCGGCCCATATTTATGCACCAGGATGCCGTCATTATTATAATGATCGTACGCGTTCCCGGCGATGTGCGGACGGCGGTCCACGAGCAGCACGCTCTTGCCCCAACCGCGCGCCAGCCGTTCGGCGATGATGCTCCCGGCGTAACCGGCGCCGACAACCATGTAATCAAATGGCTCCATTCAGATTTTTCCTGTTTTGGCCCGTTGCGAACGGGCGGGGTTGGAACGTGAAGAACGGCCATTTTTGCCGGCGCGTTTGGCCGCGAGCGCATCGGCCACATGGCCTTCGAGTTTTGCGACAATGGATTCCCAGGTGTTTCCTGCGGCCATTTTCAAGCCGCGCTCGATGAGCCCCGGTTCCGGTTTTTCAATCGCTCCGCGGCAAAGATCGATGAAACTCGAATGCGACTGGGCCACTTTGACGACTGAACTGAAATTGCTCACCACGTCGGGCACAGCCGAGCTGACAATCATCCGGCCCGTCGCCATGTATTCGAGGGCCTTGGTGGGATTGATGTATTCCGTGGCCGCATTCAGGGCGAAGGGCATGAGGCACAGGTCAAATCCTTTGCAGTAGGCCGGAAGCTGCGAATAATCGCGCGGCCCGAGCCAATGGATGTTCGGACGCCGCGGCAACTGATGTTGCGGCACCTTGAGCACCGGCCCGATGATGGCCAGCGACCATTTGGGATTGGCGTCGGCGAGCTTCGCGATCAATTCATAATCCATCCGCTCATCGACGACGCCGAAATACCCGAGCACCGGCCGGCCCAGCGCCTTGATGTCCTGCGGAATGGCGGTCTCGGCGTCGAGCGCGCGACCGAAATGTTCGACGTCCACGCCGCAACCGTAAAAGTGACAATTGGGATTATGCTGGCGCTTGGCCTCCCATAATTTTCTGCCGCCGGTGAAAACCACATCGGCTTTGCGCAGCAACTCGGTTTCGCGCCGTGAAAGTTCCGGATGCGCTTCGTTGAATTTCGAATGCTCATCCATGCAATCATAAACCGTGGCGATCTCGCCCATCTTGCCGGCGAACGCCGAGAAGGCCATCGGGTCGTAAAACCATTGCACCGCATTTTCAAATTGTCCTGCCAAGGGGCCGCGCAACGCCTCCTGCACAAGTTCGCGGCGCATCCGGTCCACATATTTTCCATCGCCCCAGCGCCAGCACGGAAATTGCAATCGTATCCGGGTGACGTTCGGACATTCTGCGTTTTTTTCCATCAAGCGAACATGAGGGGCGACCAGGTTCGGATCGGGGCCGATGGTTTCGACGAAGAGCACGGGATGACGGCGGCTCAGGCGTGAGATGAATTGTTGCGGACGTTGCCACACCCAATCCCAGCAGAGATGGCAATGAACGATGATGGGATGCGACAATGATGAGTCGTCCTTTTTCAAATGCGCACGCGCACGTTTTTGTTCTCGCGAGGCCCGTGCTGGTTGCACTGAAGGGGAATTAACTGCATCAGACTGGTTCGGGTTGGACGAGAGGTTTGCATTGGAACGGTATGGCGCGTACGACATAATATAAAATGTATTAATCAACTGCTTGAGCCGGTGTTCTTTGCGGCTGGTCACCCTAAGCTCGGGCCAAACCGCGGGGCTCAAACCTGATTTCAATACACTTCACAACTGCCTCTCTCTCAATGGGGTCTTTCCCTAGAAACTTGCGTTTTTTTGAATATTTTTTGATGTTTTTCGTTTGCAAATTGCGATGCAAAGAGATTCACTAAAAGATTTAGTTCGCGGGTGAACGCAAAAACTCCTGATAAAATGTCACGCCGGACAAAATCAATCCGATCGCTGTGATGATTTGACGCACCATTCGCGCGGGGATGCGTTGCGAATAATGCGCGCCCAGGAAATACCCCACCAACGCGCCCGCAATCATCACCAGCGCCTTCGGCCACGCAATCAATCCGGCCCAGATGAACCAGATCGAAGCCACAAAATTGATGAGCGAACTGAGGACGGTCTTGAGCGCGTTCATCTCGTAAATATTTTCCAGGCCGATGAACCCCAGCGACGCGAGCATCAGGATTCCTATTCCCGCGCCAAAATAGCCTCCATACACCGCGACAATAAATTGATAAAAGATTGCGGCAAGCATTGCGCGACGGCCCGCTTTTCTCGCCGCGTTTTCTTCAGCGGCGGCAAGTCGCCGGAAAATTCCTTGGCCGAGAAAGAGCACTGTGGCAAAAAAAATCAGGAACGGAACGAGCCTGGAAAATGTTTTCTCGGAAGTGCATGTCAGGAGCACGCTGCCCAACAACCCGCCAACGATGCTGACCGGCACAAATTTCCAAAGCCACGATTTCACCGCGCGCAAAAGGCCGCGGTAACTGTAAACGCTTCCTGCCGTTCCGGCGGTCAAAGCCACCGTGCTTGTGGCATTGGCGATGACGGGTGGCGTGCCGAAAAAAAGTAGTGTGGGAAAGGTCAGCAACGTTCCGCCGCCCGCGACCGCGTTGATGGCGCCGGCCGCCATTGCCGCCGCAACCAAGCCCAAAATTTCCATGGCGGACATGTGTTCTTCAAATGGTTAAATCGTTAAAAAAGTTAAGGTTAAATGATGGCATTTCTGTAACTTTCTCACGGATGTAACGATGTAACCCATGTAACTAGCTGAATAAATCCAACTGCGGCGGAGGGGCGAGTTTCTTGAGCTTTTCCCGCTCGGCGCGATGTCGCGCCTGCTGCCGCACGGTTCCTTCCGGCGTCAATTCCGACTCCTCGAGGTTGCGCAAGATTTCCTTGGCGCGTTCGAGCACAGGCTTGGGCACGCCAGCAAGCCGCGCGACCTGGATGCCATAACTTTTGTCCGTGCCGCCCGCGACAATCTTGCGAAGAAAAACGATCTGATCATTCCATTCGCGGACGGCCACGTTGAAATTTTTCAATCGCGGCAAACGCCCGGCCAGTTCGGTCAATTCATGATAATGCGTTGCAAAAAGCGTTTTCGCGCCGACCTGGTTGTGCAGATGTTCGACAATGGACCACGCGAGGCTCAAACCGTCGAACGTGCTCGTGCCGCGGCCGATTTCATCCAGGATGATCAAACTGCGCGGCGTGGCGTTGTTCAGGATGTTCGCCGTCTCGCTCATCTCCACCATGAAAGTCGATTGGCCGCGCGCGAGGTCGTCGCTGGCGCCGATGCGTGTGAAGATGCGGTCCACCAAATCCACGCGCGCCTCGGCTGCGGGAATGAACGAGCCGGTGTGCGCGAGCAATGCCAGCAACGCGACCTGCCGAATGTAGGTGCTCTTGCCCGCCATGTTGGGTCCGGTGATCAACACGATTTGAGTTTCCGCGCCAAGGCTCGTGTCGTTCGGCACAAACCGTTCCTCGCTCAGATTTTGTTCCAGCACTGGATGCCGTCCATCGCGGATGCTCAACACGCCTTCGGTCCCGACTTGAGGGCGGCAATAGCTGAACAGCCGCGCAGTCTCGGCGAAGGACGCCAGAACGTCCAATTGCGCCAGCGCCGCCGCGCTCCGCAAAATTTCCTGCAACCGTCCCAGCACCGATTCCCGCACCTTGAGAAACAGTTCGTATTCCAATTTCAGGCTGCGTTCTTCCGCGCCGAGGATTTTCCCTTCCATTTCCTTGAGTTCGGGCGTGATGAACCGTTCGCCGTTGGCGATGGTCTGTTTGCGGATGTACTGCGGCGGGACTTTATCCAAATTGCTGCGCGTCACTTCGATGTAATAGCCGAAGACCGAGTTGAAACGCACTTTGAGCGAACCGATGCCGGTGCGCGCGATTTCATCCTGCTGCAACTTCGCGATCCAATCCTTGCCGCTTCGCGACGCCGCGCGCAATTCATCGAGCGCCGAATCAAATCCGTCGCGGATCAATCCGCCCTCCTTCAAGGCCAGCGGCGGCTCGTCTGCGATCGCGCGCGCGATCAATTCCACCAAATCAGGCAGCTCCGCGAGTTCGCCTTCCAATTGTTGCAACAAAGCCGGTTCGCGTGAAACAGCCTCATGCAGTTCCTTATTTTCAGCAGGAGCCGACGTGAGGAGGCGCTGATATTTTTCTCTAAAAGTTGATTCAGCGCCGTTTGCAACAATTCCAGAAAGAATTTTTTTCAACGCCGGAATCTGTTCCAACGCCATGCGCAAGGCGAGCAAATCGCGCGCGTTGCCGCTGCCGGAACTCAGGCGTCCGATGGTCCGTTCCAAATCGCGAACTTGCCCAAGTCGCTCGCGAAATTTTTCAAGGTTCTCGCCTTCGTCCATCCACGTTTGCACGACCTGTTGCCGTCGATGGATTGCCGCAGCATCGGCGAGCGGTTGCGAAAGCCAGTCGCGCAATCGCCGCGCCCCCATCGGCGTGACCGTGCGGTTCAGCGCGCCGTAAAGCGTCGCGGCGCCGGTTGCATCGCGATGCAGCGGTTCCAGAATCTCCAGATGCCGCAGCGTGGTGATGTCGAGGTTCAAGTAATCGGAGGTTTGATAACACGAAAGGGAAGTGAGATGCGTGACATCGCGGCGCAAATGCTGCGTCAGATAATGCAACACCGCGCCTGCCGCGCCGATGGCTGCGGTCTTGTTCTTGAGTCCGAAACCGTCCAGCGACGCAACCTTGAAGTGTTCCCGCACGGTGAATTGCGCCGTCTCCGGCGCGAATACCCAATCTTCGTAACCGCTCAATATCGGAAACGCGCCCTTGAGCAATTGATGCAGCGACACCGCTTCGGATGGAGCGATGATTTCCGCCGGACGCAACCGTTCCAGTTCCGTGAGCAACGCCGATTCGCCCCCGATCTCGGTGCATTTGAAGCTGCCGGTCGTCAAATCCACCAGCGCGAGGCCGAAAATTTTTCCCGTCGCGGAGATGGCTGCGAGAAAATTATTTCGTTCCGCCTGGAGCATCCGCTCGTCAAAATGCGTGCCGGGACTGAGGATTTGCGTCACCTCGCGTTTCACCAATTGACCGGGACGCGCGTCTTCCATTTGATCGCAGATGGCCACCTTGCGACCGGCCTTGAGCAATCGCGAAATGTAATTATTCGCCGCGTGAAAGGGGATGCCGCACATCGGCACCACGCCGCGCTTGGTAAGCGCGACATTGAGCAACTGGGCGCCGGCTTGCGCGTCCTCGAAGAACATCTCATAAAAATCGCCGAGCCGGAACAGGAGCAACGCGTCCTTCGGCAATTCGCCCTTGATGCGGCGGTATTGCGCCATCATCGGGGTGAGTTCTTTTTCAGCGGACATCGGCTATCAATTAGCCAGATTCCGTGCGAACAACGAAGCGAAATTTTTTAAACCGGAAGCGAACGATCAACGAACGGTGCTCATCCCCCGATGCAGCTCATGCTGCGTTCGGGCGCGACAAATTCCGGTTCGCCGATGTGGTGCCGCTCCTCTTTTTGCCAGACAACCGATTGCAGATATTCGGCGATGGCCTCGTCGGAATCGCCGTTGCGGAGGCGCAAGCGCAAATCGTGCTCGACAAGGCTGAAAAGGCAGGTGCGAATCTTGCCGTCGGCAGTCAGCCGCACGCGATTGCAATGGCCGCAAAACGGTTCGCTCACCGGCGAGATCAAGCCGATTTCCCCGCGGCCATCTGGAAAACGCCAGCGTTTGGCCGTTTCCGAGGCATTGTCCGAAGCGATCGGCTGGAGCGTGAACCGCGATTGCAAACGCCCGAGAATCTCGCGCCCGGTGACGACAAGTTCCTTGAGCCACGCGCGGGCGGAATCGAGCGGCATGAATTCGATAAACCGCATGGCCAAATTTTCCTCACGCGCAAATTCGGCGAGCGCCTCGATTTCGTGATCGTTGATGCCGCGGATGATGACCGCGTTGACCTTGACCGGCTTCATTCCCAGTTCGAGCGCCAACCGGATGCTTGCAAGCACTTCGTTCAATCCGTCGCGCCCGGTGATCTTTTGAAAATTCGCACGGTCCAGAGAGTCGAGGCTGAAACTGATGCGTCGCAGGCCGGCATCACGCAATGCCCGTGCTTTCTGCTGGAAAAGAAAACCGTTGCTGGTCAACGCAAGATCGGTGATGGCCGGGATGGCGCTGATGCGGCCGACCAATGTTTCAACATCGCGCCGCAAGAGCGGTTCTCCGCCAGTGAGCCGGACTTTTTGGATGCCGAGTCCCACGGCGATGCGCACCACCCGTTCGATTTCCTCGAAGCTGAGGATTTTTGAGCGCGGCTGCCATTGATGCGCAATGGGCCTTGGGTCGGGCAATGTGGCCCAGCGCCCGCGATAAAAATTCTGCGCCGCCTCCGTTTCCGGGAGGCAATAGAGGCAGCGGAAATTGCACCGATCGGTGATGCTCACCCGCAGGTCGCGCAAGACGCGCCCGTGAGCATCCACGAGCAGGCGGTCGCGGGTCATTGCTTGGAGGGCGGATTGGTCACCGGCGGAGGATTGGTGAGCGGCGCGATTTTGGTAACTGTTCCGTCGGAATGCACTTCCACATTGAGGTCCGCGTTGGTGGCGACTGCCGGTTGGGCGGTGGCGAGCGTGGTCGCGGGGAGGGACGCATGTTGCATCAGCCGTTGCGCGCCTTTTTCTTCGGCCATCGCATAAATGCCGCGGCGGATCCAATCCAGACGGCGCGCTGTTGCCAGTTCTTCCTTCAGCTTGTGCACCTGGGTGCGCAGCACGGCAAGGTCATTGAACTGCCGTTCCAACTGCGACTTCTCAGCCATCAAGCGGTTGAGTTCCTTGGTGAGAAAGGCCTTGTCGCCTTCGGAGGCGTCCAATTTTTTCTTCGTGTCGGCTATTTGTGTTTCAAGATCGCCGATGGAAGTTTTCAAATCCACTGCCTGCTTGTCCAACGTGGCATTTTGGTTTTCGAGCTCGGTGATCTTTTTGTCGCGCGCGGCAACTTCCTCCTGCTCGGCCTTGAGCGCGGCCTGGGTTTTTTCCAGGTTCAGGGAGGTCTGGTTCAAAGTGTTTGAAAGTTTGGCCATATCACTTTTGCGGGCATCCAGTTCCTGCTGAAGGGAGATGTGAAGCTGCTTTTCCTCTTCCCAGGACCTGTTGACTTCAGCCAATTGATTGGAAATGGCTTGATATTTGGCGATATCATCGTCGTGCTGCGCAGACGCCTGATTTTTCATGGATACCAGGCCGATGCACAACGCAACGCAGAAAAGCACCAACAACACAATAGCGACTTTTGTCTTCATAAGAGCACAAGAATGCGGTTTATGCCGCCAACAAGCAAGCTTACTTATAAGCGACTTTGTCTTTTATACGAAAATAAATTTGAACATCCAGCGACATGCGAAAGGTATCATGTCGCTCCAAGGTGTCAAAACCGCACTGCAACGCCATGGTCATCTGCGTCTTGATTTAATGACGGTCTCACCTACATTCTATGCATGAAGTTGCCGAGTGAAGTTCCCGTCATGACCCTGCCCAATGCGACTTTGTTTCCGCAGGCGCTGTTGCCGCTCTATATCTTCGAGCCGCGCTACCGCCAGATGCTCGTGGATTCGCTCAACACAGACCGCATGTTCTCTGTCGCAATGCAAAAGCCCGGCCGCACGCGCGAAACGCCCTCGCCGGTGGCCGGTTTGGGGTTGATTCGAGTGTCGGTAGGACATCAAGACGGCACCTCGCATCTGGTGCTGCAAGGAATTGCGCGCGTCGAACTGGTTGAAACGGTCCGCTACAAACCTTATCGCATCCAGCGCATCCGGCCCCTTTCCTCGCCTCCTTGCAATGACGTGGTCATCGATGCCTTGATCGCCAAGGTGCGCGAGTTGCTTGAAGAACGGGTGGCGTTGGGGCTTGGTTTTCCGCCGCCCATTGCGGTGAGCAAGTCCAAATCCGCCAACTTGCCGCGGGTTTCGGCTAAGGACGTGTTGCAGTATTTGGACAAGCTGAATGATCCCGAGCAGGTGGCTGACCTGGTTTCCTGCGCAGTGTTGAGCGGCCCTTCGGAACGCCAGACCATTTTGGAGACCGTCAATCTTGAAAATCGCCTGAAGACGTTGATTCATTTTTTGATGGCGGAAATCGCCCATAAAAAAAAGGACAAGAACAAATGAGCAATTCAACACCGCAGCATCCCGAGGATGAACTGGCCCACGCCAGCCGCGAGGACATCATGGCCGCCTTGTTCGCCAACATGGTCATCCAACAAACCAACATGGCCATGATGCTGCTCGGCAAGGTCGCCCATCCGGAGACGGGAAAGATTGTCCAGGACTTCGATGCCGCGAAGATGTTCATTGATCAACTGGAGATGCTCGAAACCAAGACGAAGGGCAATCTTTCCAAGCAGGAGGAAGGTTTGCTCAAGCAGGCGCTCGCAGCGCTGCACATGGCCTTCGTTGAAGCTGTTGAGGGCACTGCCGCGCCGCAATCGAAACAGGAAAAACCGCCTGAACGCGCCGCTGCTCCGAAGCCGGACGCCGCTCAAGAAGCTTCCAGCACAAAACCGCTGGAGACGCCGGCTGACGCCGCTGCCGACGATTCGCGCAAGCGCTTCAGCAAAAAATATTGAGAGCGGCTTGCGGCGCAACCGTCCGAAATCCTCCGATTATTTCGTCGAGGTCGGCGGGATTGAGGCTGGCGGCAAATCCACCTGCGCCTCTTCCAACGCTTTCAAATCGTTGTCCAGGATTTCCACCTTCGCGTCTTTTTTCAGCGTGGCGTAGTAGTCGGGCAGCATTTTTTGCACTGCAGACTGTTCCAGGTAAGCTTTGATGTCCGGCTTCACTTCAGCCAATTCCAGCTTCTTGGCCGGAAATTTTTCGAGCAGCTTGATGATGTGATAGCCATACTGGGTCGTGACGATGTCGCTGATCTGGTTCGTCTGCAACGAGAACGCCGCGGCTTCAAATTCCGGGACCATTTCGCCGCGCGCAAACGTGTATTCGCCGCCATTGTCCTTGGAACCTGGATCATCCGAGAATTCCTTCGCCAGCTTGGCGAAATCTTCATTGGCCTTCGCGCGCTTCAACACATTCTGCGCGATCTTGAGCTTCGCCTGTTTTTCAGAATCGGACATCGGCGTGGTGCTATGCGGGTTGCCGGTCGAAATCAAGACGTGGGCCGCTTTCACCTTCTCGGGTTGCTGAAACTTTGTGGGATTATCGTCGTAAAACTTTTTGATATCGGCGTCGCTGACGCTCACTTTGGACATCAGGACAGTCTCGGCCGTGGCGGCATCCGTCAGGCGCTTGCGCAATTGGTCCTCGGTCATGCCCAAGGATTTCAACTGCATCGTGAATGTCTCTTCATTCGTGACTTGCTTGTGCATGGTGGCCAGGCGCTTTTCAGCTTCCGATTTCCCCG
>DASRBR010000353.1:0-5931 GCA_035653495.1 Verrucomicrobiia bacterium | reverse complement strand
GACCGCAATCATCCGAGTGTCTTTCTTTGGTCAATCGCCAATGAAGAACCGCTTCAAGAGGCTGACGCGGATGGGGCAATAGCTGTTTCTATGAGCCGGCTCGTTCACAAGCTGGATCCAACACGACCATGCACTGCCGCGCTCTATAACTGGCCGACCAATCAACTTTATGGAATTTTTGCAAGTCTTGATGTGCAGGGTTTCAATTATTTTGACCAGGGCGACACGGATGCCTTTCACAAAAATCATCCTGAGAAACCATGCATCGGCACTGAGGAAGGCACGGCGCAATACACGCGCGGCATTTACGAGAATACCGACACCGCGCTTTCGGCTTACGATATCCAGAAACCTGGCTGCCGTCATACGACCGAAGAATCCATAAAATATTATGCGGCGCGCCCATGGATTTCCGGAATGTTTTTGTGGACGGGATTTGATTACCGCGGCGAGCCGTCCCCGTTCGACTGGCCGAACATCAGTTCCGACTACGGGATCATGGACACCTGCGGATTTCCCAAAGATGTTTTCTATTATCTGCAGTCCTGCTGGAGCGAGAAAGTTGTTTTGCATCTGCTCCCGCACTGGAATTGGCCGGGCAAAGAAGGTCAAGAAATTGACGTATGGGCTTTCAGCAACTGCCAGGAGCTCGAATTGCTCCTGAACGGAAAAAGCCTGGGCAAAAAACAAATGCCCAAGAATTCGCATTTGCAATGGCAGGTGAACTACGAACCGGGCACGCTTTTGGCCAAAGGTTACACGGACGGGAAAGTCGTGGCCGAAGAAAAGGTTGAAACCACCGGCCCGCCTGCGCAAATCAAACTTGCAACCGATCGCGCGACAATTCAGGCCGATGGCCAAGATCTGAGTATTGTCACGGTGATGGTGACCGACTCCAAAGGCCGCATTGTTCCAACAGCCAGCAACTTGATTCATTTCGAGCTGAATGGTCCCGGAAAAATCATCGGGGTTGGCAACGGAGACGCGATTTGCCATGAGCCCGATGTTTATGTGAGCAAACCGTCTTTGCGTGATGTTCCGCTCACAGACTGGCGAATGGAAAGGGTTCCTGATACCAAAGACCGTCCTGAAATGGCGAAGGAATATGAAGAGCGCGGATGGGGGGACGTGGATGTCACCAGAGAAACGGGGCCGCTGAATCCAAACGAAGCAGCCGTCTTTCGCGCGCATATTTCAGTCACGGATCAAGACCTTGCTGCTACCAACGCAAGCCTTCATCTAGGAATGATTGATGACGAGGGTTGGATTTACGTGAATGGGCAGGCCGCCGGCGAATCACACGATTGGAGAAATCAACTCGACATCAATATCCGGAAACTTCTAAGTGCGGGTGAAAACACGATCGCCATTGTTGTGAAGAACAATGATGGCAGCGGCGGTTTGAACAAGGGAGCAGCGTTGGAATTTGAGAAGAAGCCGGAGTCGCCCCAATGGCAGCGCAGTGTGTTTAACGGTCTCGCGCAAATCATCGTGCAGGCGAACAACGAACCGGGAGAGATTAAATTAAAGGCCCGCGCGGCTGATCTTATGTCAGCGGATCTTACAATTCCGGTAGAATCTTCTCAGAATCATCGATCAAAAGAGCTCTTGCGAAAGCATTCTTTTTAGGCGCGCGTGACGAATGGTACGCCGGGGCAGGTTTCATTCCAGCGTTCTCTGATCATTCAAAACGAGGGGGTTGATTATTGTGGCAAATGGAATTAACAAATACGGAAATAATCGAAGATAAAAATGAGCAATTCAACGGAAACGAACGCGAATAAATGCCCGGTCATGCATGGAAGCAGCAATCGCGGTTACAAGAACCGCGATTGGTGGCCGAAACAGTTGGATATCCAGGTTCTGCATCACAATTCCAACCTATCCAATCCGATGGGCGAGTCATTTAATTATGCCGAGGAATTCAAAAGCCTCGACCTCAATGCCGTCATCGAGGATTTAAAAGCATTGATGACCGATTCGCAGGATTGGTGGCCGGCCGATTTTGGTCATTATGGCGGGTTTTTCATCCGCATGGCCTGGCACAGCGCGGGCACCTATCGCATCACAGACGGTCGCGGCGGCGCTGGAGCAGGCCAACAACGTTTCGCCCCGCTCAATAGCTGGCCTGACAACGCGAACCTCGACAAGGCGCGCCGTTTGCTTTGGCCCATCAAGCAGAAATATGGCCGCAAAATTTCGTGGGCCGATCTCATCGTCCTCACCGGCAATGTGGCGCTGGAATCAATGGGCTTCAAAACATTTGGGTTCGCGGGTGGCCGCGCCGATGTTTGGGAGCCGGAAGAACTTTATTGGGGACCGGAAGGCACCTGGCTGGGAGACGAACGTTACAGCGGCGAACGCGAGCTTCAACATCCGCTTGGCGCAGTGCAAATGGGACTTATCTATGTCAATCCCGAAGGACCGAACGGCAAGCCCGATCCAGTGGCGGCAGCGCGGGACATCCGCGAAACGTTTTTCCGCATGGCGATGAACGATGAAGAGACCGTCGCGCTGATCGCCGGCGGACATAGCTTTGGCAAAACCCACGGCGCAGGCGACCCGTCGTTCGTCGGTCCGGAACCGGAAGGCGCTGCCGTTGAAGACCAAGGCCTTGGCTGGAAGAGCAAATATCGCACGGGATTTGGAACTGACACCATCACTGCCGGACCGGAAGTCACTTGGTCGCAAACGCCCACAAAATGGAGCAACCACTTTTTTGAAAACCTGTTCAAATATGAATGGGAGCTGACCAAGAGCCCGGCGGGCGCGTATCAGTGGAAGGCAAAAAATGCCGAAGCCGACATCCCGGATCCTTTCGATAAATCTAAAAAGCGTGTGCCCACGATGCTGACCACGGATCTTTCGTTGCGCTTTGACCCGGTTTACGAAAAAATTTCGCGCCGCTTCCTTGAGCATCCGGACCAGTTCGCAGACGCATTCGCCCGCGCATGGTTCAAACTCACCCACCGCGACATGGGGCCGATTGCGCGATACTTGGGGCCGCTTGTGCCGAAGGAAACCTTGATCTGGCAGGATCCGATCCCTCCAGTGAATCATCCGCTCATCGGCGAACAGGAGATTGCATCGCTCAAAGCAAAGATACTTGCATCGGGTCTTTCCGTGCCGCAGCTCGTCTCGACCGCCTGGGCCTCTGCATCGACTTTCCGTAATTCTGACAAGCGAGGCGGCGCGAACGGGGCGCGCATTCGCCTGGCCCCGCAAAAAAATTGGGAAGTGAACAACCCGCCGGAACTGGCAAAAGTGCTGCAAAAATTGGAAGCGATTCAGAAAGAATTCAATGCCAGCGGCAAAAAAGTGTCGCTGGCCGATCTTATTGTTCTCGGCGGCTGCGCTGCGATTGAGAAAGCCGCAAAGGACGCGGGTGTTGATGTAAAGGTCCCCTTTTCGCCGGGCCGCATGGATGCATCGCAAGAGCAAACGGACGTTGAATCGTTCGCTCCGCTCGAACCTCGCGCCGATGGTTTCCGCAATTACGTGGGCGGCCGCAAGCAATTCATGACCCCGGAAGAAGCCTTGGTGGACCGCGCGCAATTGCTCACCTTGACCGGGCCCGAGATGACGGCGTTGGTCGGAGGCTTGCGCGTTCTTGGCGTGAATGCCGACCAGTCCAGGAACGGTGTATTTACGAAGCAGCCCGGAAAGTTGACGAACGATTTCTTTATCAATCTCCTGGATATGCGCACGGAATGGCAACCATCCGGGTCAGATGGCGTGTATGAAGGACGCGATCGCACGACCAAAGAAGCGAAATGGACGGCGACCCGTGTGGATCTGATTTTCGGCTCACACTCGCAGTTGCGCGCCTTCGCGGAAGTTTATGCCTGCGCCGATTCACACAAAAAGTTCGTGACGGATTTCGTGGCAGCGTGGACAAAGGTGATGAACGCCGATCGCTTCGATCTGCATTGATTTTAGCGACCGCCTTCGGCTGCGAGCCGGTTGGCGTCCAACGTCGCGCGCGACGGTGGATTGTTTGGGCTGAGCCAAATCGCATGCCGGCCCGCGCCGATGTTTGTGACTTCGAGCCAATTGTTCGAAAGCGTGCCAAGAACGATTTCGCCATCCACCAGGGCGACAGAGTTTTTTGCGCCCAGCGCGGGGAGCTTCACGGTGGCAGTAACGTTGCCGGGAATGTTCAACAGCAATTGAAAGCTTCCCGGCGCGTTACTGGCCGAGATGCTCACTGGCCCGCGAACCGTCGGCACCACGCCTTGCGCGTACGTCAGCGTCCGGCCCAACTGCGGCTGGATAAGGATTTGCCCGAAGCCTGCACTGAGTGGCCGCAACCCCAGAACGAAGCGCGCAATCAAATTCCCCGGCGCGGCGCCCCATGCATGGTTCCAATCCATGTTGGGTTTGTCGTCGAAGTTCCACGCCTCAGTCGTGATCGTTGAGCCGATGGCAAGCATGTTCAGCCAGCCGCGCGGGCCGTTGGTGGTCATCAGGCCAAGTGCGGTGTCGGCGTCGCCGGCCTCGAACAGCGCTTCCAAAAAATATTGCGCGCCATAAACGCTGCACGGCATCCCGCTGTTTGCCGCGATGCGCGAGTGGAGAAAATTAAGGACTGCCGCTTGCCTGTCCGCGGGCACGAGACCGAACGCGAGCGGGAAAAAATTTGCATGTGCGGACGCGTGGCTGGTGCCAACACCATCCACGTAACATTGCGAAGCGTTGTTCCAAAAAATTGAATTGTAAGCGGCATAAACTTGTTTTGTCTTTGCCTCATAAGTCATCGCATCGTTCGTGCGGCCAAGCACAGCGGCGATGTTCGACATGATTTGCAGGGTGCGAAAATAAAAGGCGTTGTTGACGGAATTGGTCCAGTTCAAATAACCGCCGCTCTTGATGACGAAACCATCGCGGTCGCTGGGCGGCCAGTCCACGACATCGGAGTTCGTCCTTTGCTGGAAATTGGGAAACCCTTTCATCAACCCGTTGTCTGTTGCCGCCCAGATGAACGAATCGAACTGCAATTTTGGGTAATACCGGGCAATAAGATTCGTATTGCCTGTCTGAAGATAGTCCGCCCATGCCATGAAGATGTCGTGGAACTTCCATTCCGTGGGCCATGTCGGATGTTGCAGGAGATACTCAAGGCTATGGCGCGCCATCGTGAACTCGCGGTCCACCGCATACGAAGTCAACTGGTGAATGTAGGCATCGGATTCGTAAGGTTTTCGTTCGCGATCTCCATCCACATAGATGCCGTCAAATGTCAGCACCTGCATTGAATTGCGACAGAGATTCCAAACCCGGTCCAGCGCGGCGCTGGAGCTGCTGAAGCTGGCGGCGTTCGTGTTGAAATCCGAAAGCAGGCGCATCTGCACCACGTCCGCGAGCGCGAGCTTGCCTGGAAAATTCGTGAGCTCAAAATAACGAAACGGAATCACGAGGCCGTAATTCGTCGGATTGATAGCACCAGCCGGATACGTACGCTCAGGCGGTCGAATCGCGCAGGTCAGATTGTCTTCAGACAAATTGAATGTCGTGGCCGCGTAACGCACGGTGCTGCGCGCGGGAGGCGACATCTCCGCAGCAAAACCGTTCGCCATTTCTCCGAAACGTGCCTGGAAGATGGTTGGTCTGAAGCCAGCGCTTGCATGTACGGTCGCGTAACCGAAAGTATCCTGGCCAAAATCTGCGAACCAGCGGCCCGGCGCGGTGTTCGTGAGCAGCACAGGCGTGGCGGGGACGAACTTCAGCGGATAACGGCCCGCAAATGCATTTGTCGGCGTACCGGTGATCAAATGTTGCACTGCCGAGAATGGACTGATTTGGCCCGCGCTGTCTTTCGTTTCGACGCGCCAGAAAAATTCTTTACCGATGGCCAGCGGCACGCCGGTGTAAGGCACGTTGATCGAATTCGAACTGCTGACCCAGCCCGAATCCCATACGTCGCCTGCGCCC
>DASRBR010000352.1:0-4171 GCA_035653495.1 Verrucomicrobiia bacterium | reverse complement strand
TCGCGAATCACGACAATTTCACCCTGGCGCGGAGCACGCCACAGATAAGTGCAGCGGAAAAGAATGTAGCGTTGGCCGTCCCGCAATGTCGGGCTCATGCTTGCGCCCTTGATCTGCACAGCCATCATAACGAAATGGCTCATGAAAAGATAGGCGAGGATGGACCAGAGCAAAATGCAGGTCGCGATGACGAGCTGGCGTTTCTCTGGTTCGGGATTGTAAAATCTGCGGGTGACTTCCGGTTCCTGGCTTTCTGGCAATACCTCGAGTGTGTTCATGCGTCAGCGAATGCAATTTTTGTAACGGTTTTCCACGCGCAAAATCAAGATGAAACGTCTCCGTATTTTAACGGAAACTTTCGGTGGTAATTGGGGATTTTACAACCCTGCTTTCGACCGCTAGATTCACCCCATGCAAGAGAAACATGCTGTGGTCGCTTATTGGCCGCGTGGCTTCGATGAGGAGGGACTGCAGGCATGGGCGCAGGATTTGCGCGAGCGGTTGCGGGCTCCGCGTGTTTCGCTTGGATTGGTCTTCATGTCGCCGCGTTTTTTTCCAAATGCCGAACAAGTGCTCGAGATTTTGCGTGTGCATGCACAAATTCCCTTGCTGGCCGGTTGCTCGAGCGAAAGCCTCATCGCGGGCGCAAAGGAAATGGAACACAACGCCGGGTTGGTGCTTGCTTTGTACGCGTTGCCGGATGCCGAACTCAAGGCGGTCCATTTCACTCAGCAAAATGTTGAAGCTGCAATCGGGCCTGATCATTGGCCGGCAGTCACCGGCGTGAGCGCCACAAAAAGCAATGGCTGGCTCGTGTTCATGGACCCGTTCCATCTCGACAGTGAAACGTGGCTCAAAACCTGGAATGAATCCTACGGCGCAATTCCGGCTTTGGGCGGACTCGCTTCCGGCCCCTTGGACGAGCAGGTGACCCAGCTTTATCTGAACGGAGAAGTGTTTGAGGAAGGCGGCGTGGCAATTTCCGTTGGCGGCGCAGTGGGCCTGGCCGGAATCGTTTCACAAGGTTGCATGCCGATTGGCGATCCATGGACTTTGACGCGCGTGGAAGGCAATGTCATCCATCGCATCGGCAATCGTCCCGCTTACGAAGTACTGGCGGAAACATTCGCGCAGCTTGCCACGAGCGACCAAAGAAAAGCGCGCGGCAATCTGTTCATTGGCCTGGTGATGAACGAATATCAGGAAGAATTTCATCAAGGCGATTTTCTTGTGCGCCAATTGCTCGTCGCCGACCCGCAATCCGGCGCCATCGCAGTGGGCGCTTTGCCGCGCACCGGCCAGACGGTGCAATTTCAGCGCCGCGATGCCGCAGCGGCGAACGATGACCTGCTCGCATTGCTAAAAAAATTTACCAGCGAAGCTGCTGGGACCACCATTTACGGCGGATGCCTCTGTTGTTGCAACGGACGCGGTCGCGGGTTGTTCGGCACGCCGGACCACGACGCGCGTTTGGTGCAGGAACACCTCGGGCCGATCGGCATCTCGGGTTTTTTCTGCAACGGCGAAATCGGCCCCGTCGGCCAGCACAATTATCTCCACGGCTACACTGCGTCGCTCGCGCTGTTTGTTAAGAAATAAAAAAGCGCGCCCGTTCGAGCGCGCTTTTCTCGTTAATCTTCTTTAATTATCGATTGGATGAACGCGCGGGTCTGCTGCTGCTCCGTTGCGGCGCATTCACTCGTGCATTCATTGGCGCATTCATCAACGATGAATTGATTTGCGGCCAGGGCACTGGCGTGACTACCGGAGCAAAAGTTGTTTTGGCATGACCGGGTCCGATGCCAGGGATTGCGAAAAGCCCGCCGCCCCAGCCGCCTTCGTCATAACCACCAAAACCAGCCCCGCCATTGGCGCGCGCCAATTCGGCTTCAGCCTGCTTCAACTGCGCCAGAGCGAGAATACGTTGCGTTTTCACGGATTCTTCCTGCGCGGCGTCAGCATCTTGCTGCGCCCTGAGGGTGCGAGCTTCGGTTTCCATTTTTTCAGCATTCGTGCGCCAATCATCGTTGGCCTTCGCGACCGCGGTTTCGTATTCCCTGGCCTTGGCCGCGTCATAACCATATTGCTTCTGTTCATCAGCGGATAACTTGGTGAATTTTACCTTCGCCATGCCGATGCCGCCGTCAGCTAGCGAGTATTCGATGAACAAACCGTCCGGATCGACGCGTTTGGAAGTGATGTTGTCATACCGGGTCCCGTCAGTTGTGACGAGGGAATCGGCGAAAGTTGAAGCGCAAAGCCCCAACGCAATCAGTGCGATTATTGTACGTTTCATGATATCTTTGGATTGTGGATCGAGAAAGAGACAACGGCGCAACGCACGTGGTGGTTCGTTCGAAAACGCGCGCCTGATTGCTTCGATGGACCTGCTAATGCCATGGCCTTACGGCATCCTTCCCTTTTTTAAACCGATAGCATATCTGTGGTGAAAATCCAATCGGGGCGAATACGGAGAAACCCGCCAAGTCGCCTTTTGGAATGTTGATAACTGTGCTTGACACTACAACATTTTGTATGTTAAAAGCCGTCTGCCACAATAAGAAGTGGGCAAAATATGCGTTGTCCAACGTGCGGGTGTTTGGATGATAAAGTGATTGATTCTCGTGCTTCGCGGGAGGGCGCAACCATCCGGCGTCGCCGTGAATGCACCGGATGCGGCCATCGGTTCACCACTTACGAAGAGATTGAGCGCGAAGACCTTATGGTCATCAAGCGCGATGGGCGGCGCGAGCAATTCTCCCGCGAAAAGCTTTTGTCCGGGCTTAAAAAAGCCTTCCAAAAACGCCCGGTCAGCCCCGAAGCCATTGAGGATTTGGCAGAAAGAATCGTCAACGACGTCACCGACAAATATGAGCGCGAAGTTCCCGGTTCCATCATTGGCGAAAAAGTGATGGAAGGCTTGCGCGAGATGGACGAAGTGGCTTACGTGCGTTTCGCCAGCGTCTATCGCCGCTTTCAGGAAGCCACCGATTTTGTTCAGGAAGTCAAAAAACTGGAAGGCAACACACCATGATCCAACTTGCCGAGGATTGTTTGTTGTTCCAAACCGACGAAGGCGAAAAAGTCCCCTACTCCGCCGAATTGATTTCGGTGGAAATCATGGGCGACAGCGCCTCGTGTTTCGATTCCGAATTCATCAAACACGCCGCCGCGGCCGTGTTTCATTATTTTCGCGATGAACTCGACCGCGATTCCGTCACCGTCGCTGAATTTTCATTCGCGCTGGAAAAAATCCTGCGCGGATTCAAGCTCGCCTCGGGGGTCCAATCGCAAACGGAAAGTTCCGAACCGCGCATCGTGCGTTCGGATTTGTGCCGCTTGATCGGCGAAAATGATGGGGCCAGTGAACTGTTTTTCTTTCCGCGCCTGCGTGATGAATTGCGTTCCCAAATGAGCCTCGAGCCCCAGATGCTTTGTTTTCAGGGCCTGCGCCAATGCGTGAAACAACTTGCCGGCGCGCGCCGTTGGAGCGGCCGCTGCCAGACGTTGCACGACCAGATTGTCGAATATCTCCGCTCGTGCATGTGCCAGGACAATTCGGGCGCAAATTGCGCGCTGGTGGTGAAATAATCCAAAGACAGTCGTTCGGGGAGCGTACGCGTCTCGCGTGCAGTGTTCGGCGTCTCGCCGAACACATTTAGAGGATGATTAAAAATATGGAACAGAACCAACCCAGTTTCATCATTTTGCCTTTTTAATGTTTAATTTTAAATTGTCCAATGACACTTTTTGAAAAAATCATCGCCCGCCAAATCCCGGCGGATATCATCTATGAAGACGACCTCGTGCTCGCGTTCCGCGACATCAAGCCGCACGCGCCCACGCACGTCCTCATCGTCCCGAAGAAGCCGATTCCCCGCATCGCCGATGCGACGCCGGAGGACCATAAGGTCCTTGGTCACTTGCTGTTAAAAGCCGCGCAAGTGGCCGATCAGGTCGGTCTGCAAAAAACCGGTTATCGCCTGGTCATCAACAACGGTCCTGATGCCGGCGAATCCGTTCCGCACCTGCATTGCCATATTCTCGGCGGACGTTCCCTCGCCTGGCCTCCAGGCTAACGCGATGCAACCTGACAACTTTTCCAGAGAGATTTTGCGAAAGTGTGGCGCCGGGAACCGCCCTCGCGGACAAGGCTGTCCGCGCTCCTGCT
>DASRBR010000351.1:0-9206 GCA_035653495.1 Verrucomicrobiia bacterium | reverse complement strand
ATTACGAAGATTGGGTGGAAAAGGGAAAAACCTTTGTGGATTACGATCCGCTGGGCAACAAGGTGGACAAGCAGCATCCGTGGAACCAGACGACTATTCCCAAGCCGCAAAAGCGCAATTTCGACGACAAATACACCTGGGTGATGTCGCCGCGGTGGTTCGACAAGAACACGGGCGATTACCTCGCCCTCGACACCGGCGGCGGACCGATTGCTCGGCTTTGGTCAACGGCCCTTTCCGGCCTTGTGGACGTCGGTTATGTGAAGGCCCCAGGTGACGGCACCGTTCGCATCCGATTGCCAAAATCTTTGACGAAGCCGGAAGTTGAATTCACGTGGCGCATTCCGAAATGGAGCAATGCGATCGAACGCAATCGCGCCCGCTCGTACTTCCAGGCTTACGCGGCAGGCGTCGCGCTTTATTGCGTGGAAAAAGCCATGGATGACGTCCGCGCCGGCCGCACGCAAACATTCTCCAACTTCAAGGTGCCTGAAGAAGGCATCGGCTGCGGCTTCCACGAAGCTGTTCGCGGCGTGCTTTCGCATCATCTGGTCATCCGCAATCACAAGATCGCGAATTATCATCCCTATCCGCCAACGCCTTGGAACGCGAGTCCGCGCGACATCTACGGCACGCCCGGGCCTTATGAAGACGCGGTGCAGAACACACCCATCTTCGAGGAAAACGGGCCGGACAAGTTCAAGGGAATTGACATCATGCGGGCCGTGCGGAGTTTCGATCCGTGCCTGCCATGCGGCGTCCATTGCTATCTCGGCAATGGCAAAATCCTCAAACAAATGCACACGCCGACCGCTTTTGCCTCAATCGCAAAAAAACACAACTGACGCATCAATCAGAAAACAAATCTGCCATGATACCTACAATCCAAGCCTCACCGGAAGAGACCTACGACATCGAACTTGAACACAGCCTGCTCCAGGCCAACGCGAAAATAGCCGAGGAAAACCGCAAGCAACTGGATAGTCATGACATCACTGCCATTGACTTCATGGGCGCGATCGGTTCGGGCAAGACGACGCTCATCACCCGCATGACGGAAAAATTGGGCGATCAATTGAAGCTGGCCGTGTTCAACGGAGACGCCACCACAGTGGATGATTTCAACCTCGTCGCCAACAATGGCGTTCCCACCGTGCAACTTGCGACCGTCAATGGCTGCCATCTCGATGCAAACCTCGTGGCGAAGGCGTTGCAAAAAATTGATCTGGAAAACACCGACCTGATTTTCATCGAGAACATCGGGAACCTGATCTGTCCGGCGGAATTTCCGCTTGGGTCAAGAAGCCGGGTCGTCGTGGTGAGCGTGACGGAAGGGCCTTACATGGTGAAGAAACATCCGCACATGTTTTTGGGCGCGGACATCGTGGTCATCAACAAGACCGATCTTGCGGAAGCGATGGGCGTGAAAATTTCGGCGCTCGTGCAGGACGTCCATTCGCTCAAGCCGGACATCAAGGTGATTCCCACAAGCTGCAAAACCGGCGCAGGCTTGGAAGAAGTCGCAACCGCGTTGCTCTCGACGGCAAACGCGCCCGTGCATGCATGAGTTGTCCGTCGTGTCCGGGTTGGTGGAGAGCGTGCTCGAGTTTGTCGAAGCGCGCGGGATAAAAAAGCTCGCCACGGTGCGGTTGCAGGTGGGCGAGCTTGCGCAGCTTGAAGAAGAGCAATTGCGCTTCTGTTACACGGCAATGATTGAACAGACTCCCATTCAGGGTTCAACACTGGACATCGAAAAGATTCCGGCGGAAGTAAGCTGCGCGCATTGTTCGTATCAAGGTTCGCCGAAATATTGGGACGGCGCGCTGGCCGGCGAGCGCGTGCCAACCCTTCAATGCCCAACGTGCGGGCACGTCGCCCAAGCTGTTCGCGGCCACGAATGCGCCATCAAATCCATCCAATATGTTGCTTGAATCCACAACCACGCCCGAACGTCTGGAATGTTTTCCAAATCAGAACGGCAACGAGGACGCCGAACCCACGCCGATGCAGCAGTTCCACGAGCAGGGCCGGCGCATTGAGGAATTGATCGAGCGAATCAACGCGTTGCCGGACTTCGGCGCGCGCAAACTCCTGCAGGATTGTTTGGAGACGATGCTGGCCTTTCAAGGACGCGGGCTGGCGCAAATTTTGGACGTGGTGCAGGACTCCGGGCCGGAAGGGCAAAAGGTGCTGGAGCGACTGGTCGAGAACCAGGCTGTGAGCGCGTTGTTGCTCATCCACGGTTTGCATCCGGTGGACCTTGCGACGCGCTTGCAACACGCGCTGGACAAGGTGCGTCCTTACATGGAAAGCCACGGCGGCAATGTCGAATTGCTTGCGCTGGAAAATGATTTTGCGCGATTGCGTTTGCACGGCACCTGCAAAAGCTGTCCATCATCCACCGTGACGATGGAACTGGCCGTGCGGCGCGCAATCGAGGAATTTTGTCCCGACCTGGCGGGATTTGAAGTGGAGGGAGGCGGTCAAAATTCGGGACTGGCCGGACCGCCCGCAGAAGATGTTCAGAATGCAACCGCGAGGAGATCATGATTGTTCCATTTTCTTTTTTGTTTCTGGGATTTTTTTTGGGCATGCGGCACGCAACGGACGCGGACCACGTAGTTGCGGTGACGACGATTGTCAGCCGTGAACGCTCGATAACCCACGCGGCGTGGATCGGCGCGTTTTGGGGGATCGGCCACACGCTGACGCTGTTGCTGGCTGGCGGCGCGATCATTGTGTTCGGCCTCGTGGTGCCTGAGCGCCTGGGCATGTCGTTGGAATTTTCCGTGGCGCTGATGCTCATCCTGCTTGGACTGCTGAATTTCAGGAATTTCATGCGCTCGCTGAGATCAACTGCCGCTGCAACGCTGCATGATCACAGCCATGCCAAAGAATTTGAGACGGAAGAGCACGCGCTGGAACGGCGTTCCTCCTGGTTCGACAGAAAATTCGGGCGTCTCGGATTTTATCAAACCTTGCAGCCGATGGTGGTCGGCGTGGTGCATGGATTGGCAGGTTCGGCGGCTGTCGCTCTGCTGGTTTTGCCGCTGATCCACAACCCGGTCTGGGCATTCGGATATCTGCTCATTTTCGGCGGCGGAACGATTGGAGGGATGATGCTTATCACCGCGGCAATGGCGCTGCCCATCAGTTTTACCGCGCGACGCTCGGCTGCATTCCATCGGGGAATCGGCTTTGCAGCGGGGTTTCTGAGCGTCGCGTTCGGGCTTTTCCTGGTTTATCAAATCGGTTTTGTGGATGGGTTGTTCACCAAGTGAAATGAATTGTGAGCGCGCAAAGATCATGGTGCGGGGAGCGGTGCAGGGCGTCGGTTTTCGTCCCTTCGTTTACAAGCTTGCCACGGAATTGCGGCTCAATGGCTGGGTGCTGAATTCATCACAGGGCCTGCAGATTGAGATTGAAGGCGCTCGCGCCGTGCTTGATGCATTTTTGTCCCGATTGGAAACGGAAAGACCGCCTCACGCGTCGATTCATGGAATTGAACACGCGTTTCTCGATGCGGTGGGCCACGATTCCTTTGAGATCCGGCACAGCGAAGACGAAGGCGGAAAGACCGCATGGATTTCCCCCGATCTTGCCACCTGCGCCGATTGCCAGCGCGAAATTTTTGATCCGGGCAACCGCCGTTATCTTTATCCGTTCACCAACTGCACGAATTGTGGCCCAAGATTTACCATCATTGAAGCGCTGCCCTACGACCGCTGCCACACGTCGATGAAACACTTCACGATGTGTCTGGAATGCGAAGCGGAATATCACGATCCGCTGGACCGCCGTTTCCACGCGCAGCCCAATGCCTGCCCCAAATGCGGACCGCAATTGGCTTTATGGGAATCTGGCGGCACAACGCTTATCGAAGGCAACGATGCTTTGAAACAGGCTGTTGCGCTGGTTCGTTCCGGCGGCATTTTGGCATTCAAAGGGCTGGGCGGATTTCAATTGATGGTGGATGCGCGAAACGAAGCGGCAGTGATGCGCCTGCGGGAGCGCAAACGGCGCGAGGAAAAACCGTTCGCCCTGATGTATCAGTCCTTGTCCGCGCTGAAATGCGATTGCCATGTTTCCGATGCCGAAGCGCGATTGCTATGCTCTTCTGCCGCGCCGATTGTTTTGGTCGAACGATTGAAGCGCGCACATGATCACACCGCCATCGCGCCATCGGTCGCGCCGGGGAATCCGACGTTGGGCGCGATGCTTCCCTGCACGCCGTTGCATCATTTGTTCATGCGCGAGTTTGGTTTTCCGGTCGTGGCCACGAGCGGCAATCTTGCCAACGAACCGATTTGCATCGACGAAAACGAAGCATTGGAACGGCTGCACGGCATTGCTGATTTCTTTCTTGTCCACAATCGTCCCATCGTGCGCCATGCGGACGATTCCATCGCGCGCGTGATGCTCGGGCGCGAGATGGTTCTGCGGCGCGCGCGCGGTTACGCGCCCATGCCGATCCGTCTTTCTCCTCAACCGTCAACTCTCAACCCTCAACCAGTCAGCGTGCTTGCGCTTGGCGCGCAATTGAAGAACACGGTTGCGCTCAGCGTGGGAAACGATGTTTTTGTCAGCCAGCACATCGGCGATTTGGAGGCGAAGGAAGCGTGCGCGGCTTTTGGCAAAGTGACAGCTGATTTGCAGAAGCTTTACGAAACAGAACCGGCTTGTGTCGCGCGCGATTTGCATCCGGATTATTTTTCTTCCTGTTTCGCGGAACAAATCCCTGCGCCAGCCATTTCCGTCCAGCATCATTACGCGCACGCGCTCGCCTGCATGGCGGAAAACGAACTCGACACGCCGGTGCTCGGGGTTTCATGGGACGGAACCGGCTACGGCACCGACGGTACGATTTGGGGCGGCGAATTCTTGCTCGTGGATGAAACGGGGTTCGAACGCGTTGCGCATTTGCGCACGTTCAAATTGCCCGGCGGCGATGCTGCCACCCGCCAGCCGCGCCGCAGCGCGCTGGGACTGCTCCACGAAATTTTTGGCGACGAAGTGTTTGAGCATTCCGAGTGGCTCCAAAATTTTTCGGCGTCGGAATTGCGTTTGTTGCGCCAGGTTTTGGAAAAAGGAATCAATGTTGCGGTGACTTCCAGTGCCGGCCGTTTGTATGATGCGGTCGCAGCCATCATCGGCTTGCGCCAGCGCGCCGGTTTTGAAGGGCAGGCCGCGATGGAACTGGAATTTGCCATCCAACCGAACATCGAAGATATTTACCCATTCCAGCTATGCAAAAACGAGACCATCGTTGTGGATTGGGAGCCGATGATTTTGGAAATTCTGAAAGACGTTCATGACCGAAGAGGCGCGGGAGTGATTGCCGCAAAATTTCATAACACGCTCGCTGAAATGGTGGTTTCCGTCTGCCGCGAAATTGGCATTCCACGAATCGCCCTGAGCGGCGGTTGTTTTCAAAACAAATATTTCACCGAGCGCGTCGTCCGGCGTTTGCAGCAGGACGGTTTTCGCCCGTATTGGCATCAACGCATTCCGCCGAATGACGGCGGCATCGCGGTCGGGCAGGTGTTGGCGGCATTGCGGGCGAGAAACTCGCGTGACGCCCTTGAACGCGCGGATTTGTCGCAGGTTTGTTCCGCGCTCGAAATGAAGGAAGCATGATATGTGTCTCGCCATTCCCGGAAAAGTGATTGCGATTGAGGAGGACCCGCACGGCGTGAAGATGGCGAAGGCCAACTTCGGCGGCATTGTCAAGCAAGTCTGCCTCGAATACACGCCGGAGGTGGAGTTGGGCGATTATGTTTTGGTGCACGTCGGTTTTGCGCTGGGCCGCGTGGACGAGGAGGAAGCCCGGCGGACTTACCAGGCGCTCGAAGCACTGCAACAACTGGGCGAATTGGACGCGCCCGAAATTGATGCGTCGCCGCCCAATGAACCTGAACCGTTGGGAGCCGCGCCATGAAATATCTCGACGAATATCGCAACGAAGGGATCGCAAAAAAAATTGTGGATGAAATCCATCGGGCTGTCACTAGGCCGTGGGTCTTGATGGAAGTTTGCGGCGGGCAAACACACAGCATCATCAAGTATGGACTCGACGAACTTTTGCCGAAGGAGGTTGAGCTGGTGCATGGGCCGGGTTGCCCGGTTTGCGTGACTTCGCTGGAGATGATTGACAAGGCGCACGCGATTGCGAGCAGACCTGACGTGATTTTCTGTTCGTTTGGCGACATGCTGCGCGTGCCCGGTTCTGAAGGTGATTTGCACATCCTCAAATCGCGCGGCGCTGACGTCCGCGTGGTCTATTCGCCTATTGACTGCCTGAAAATCGCGCGGGCGAATCCCGACAAAAAAGTGGTTTTCTTTGCCATTGGTTTCGAGACCACTGCGCCGGCGAACGCGATGTCCGTCTGGCAGGCGAAAAAGCAAGGCATCACGAATTTTTCAATCCTTGTTTCGCATGTGCTGGTGCCGCCGATGCTCGCGCACATTCAGCAATCGCCGCTCAATCGCGTGCAGGCCTTTCTTGGGCCGGGACATGTTTGCACGGTGATGGGCATCGAGGAGTATGAACCGATTTGCGCACGTTATCGTGTGCCGATTGTCATCACCGGATTTGAGCCGCTGGACCTTTTGGAAGGCGTGTTGATGACCGTGCGCCAGCTTGAAGCCGGTGAAGCACGGGTCGAAAACCAATACCGGCGCATTGTGAGCCGCCAGGGGAATCATCCCGCTCAGGACATCATCAACCAGGTTTTTGAAGTCTGCGACCGTAAATGGCGGGGCGTCGGCTCGATATCCAAGAGCGGTTACAAGTTGCGCTACGAATTTCGCGATTACGATGCTGACCGGATTTTTGAGACGCGTGAAATCGAAACGCAGGAATCGCCATTGTGCATCAGCGGGCTTGTCTTGAAGGGCGTGAAGAAACCGCACGATTGCCCGGCGTTTGGCCGCGAATGCACCCCGATGCGTCCGCTCGGCGCGACAATGGTATCCGCCGAAGGCGCGTGCGCCGCGTATTACGCGTATGGACGGCAGCGCCAATTGCACAATGAATCCGAAGCCAACCAGGCGTTGAAAGTGAGCGCGGCATGAACACCATCCAAACTGCCAAACCGGTTGAAACGAACCGCGAGCGCATTCTTCGCAAGTGCGCCGAGAGCGTGGAAATGAAGCAAAAATTTTTCCACGACTACGCCGGCCAGATTGAAAAACTCGCTGCGGATATGGCGGCGCGTTTTCAACAAGGGAACAAACTGCTGGTGATGGGCAATGGCGGCAGCTTGTGCGACGCGTTGCACTTCAGCGTCGAATTTACCCATCCCATCATCGAAAAGCGTCCGGCATTTCCGGTCATTCCGTTGATGACGGACATCGCCACGATGACGGCGATCGCCAACGATCTCGATTCCAGCCGCGTCTTCATCAATCAATTGCGATTGCATGGGAAACCCGGCGACATGGCGTTGGTGGTCAGCACGAGCGGCAAATCGCCCAACTTGATCTATGCCCTTGAAGAAGCGCGCAAAAGAGAAATGCTGACCATCGCATGGGCGGGCAAAGACGGCGGACGTTTTCCGCAACTGGCGGATTATTGTTTCGTCGTTCCTTCCTACAGCATTCATCGCATCCAGGAAGTCCATGCCACGTTGGTCCATGTGCTTTGGGACATGATCCATATAGCGCTCGGCGCGGAGGATGTCATCTGAGGAATTTGTGTTACCCATTCGCCTCAACAAACAAGAATGGCCGGCGCATTGGGGGATAACGTCGGTTGCGACAATCCGGCAGGTTGTTCCCCCTCACCCCGTCCCTCTCCCTATGGGAGAGGGAGAAACATCCTCCGCCGTTGTTGCAGTCCTCGCGCTTGGGTATTTGCAAACCCTGTCGAAGGGTCTCCCCTCTCCTTGGGGAGAGGGAAAGGGTGAGGGGGACAGCGGCATCATTAAACCCAATGTCTTCCGGTTTCCGGCCTGCGAGCATCGTCTCGGCGATTTGTGACGATATGAATGACGCAAACACAGAAAGTTCATCATCCGGACCGGTTTTCGCTTCCTGTCCAACACCTATATTCGATCACAAGGAAATCGTGCTGGCACATGGCGCCGGCGGAAAAATGTCGCAGCAATTGATACAAGACATCTTTTTGCCTCGCTTCAAAAATGCCGTGCTTAATCCATTGCATGATGGCGCGATGTTCTCGGTGAACGGTTCGCGATTCGCGTTCAGCACGGATTCATTTGTCGTCAATCCGATTTTCTTTCCCGGCGGCGACATCGGCGAACTGGCGATCAACGGCACGGTGAACGATTTGGCCATGTGCGGCGCGCGCCCGCTTTATCTTTCGTCGGCGTTCATTTTGGAGGAAGGATTTCGCATGGATGAACTCCGGCGCGTCGCGCAATCCATGCAACGCGCGTCGGAAATCGCCGGTGTCAGTTTGGTGACCGGTGACACGAAAGTGGTTGACCGCGGCAAGGGCGACAAAATTTTCATCAACACCGCGGGGATCGGAGTGATTGCCGCGGGGGTCAACATCCATCCGGCACGGGCGCAAGTCGGCGACAAGATCATCCTCAACGGCCCGATTGCCGCACATGGCATCGCCATCATGTCGGTGCGCGAAGGGTTGGAATTTGAAAGTGAGATCAGAAGCGACACCGCTCCGTTGAATGGGATTGTGCAGGCAATGCTTGGCGCTGCGCCGGATATCCATGTCCTTCGCGATGCGACGCGTGGCGGCATCACCAGCGCGCTGAATGAAATTGCAGGCCAAGCTCGTGTTGGAATCCGCATTGAAGAGGAGAAGATCCCGATTGATGAACAGGTCAAGGGCGCGTGCGAGATGCTCGGCTTGGATCCGCTTTATGTGGCCAATGAAGGCAAGTTCGTTGCCTTTGTTCCGACTGAATCAGCGGACGCTGTTCTGGCGGTCATGCGAAAACATCCGCTGGGCGAACAAGCAGTCATCATTGGCGAAGTAGTTGCCGAACATCGCGGCAGCGTGACCATGAAAACGCGCGTGGGCGGAAATCGCATCGTGGACACGTTCGCTGGCGAACAATTGCCGCGGATATGTTAACCGGCTAACGATTCTGTTCGTGTTAGCGGTGTTTATCGCGCGCCCTTTTGCATCCATTTTGCTTTCAGAATTCGTCTGCGCGTGAGTGGTTGACGGATTTACAGAATGAGTGCTAAATGGAATCGTTGTAACGTTTTGCCCATCA
>DASRBR010000350.1:0-8198 GCA_035653495.1 Verrucomicrobiia bacterium | reverse complement strand
ATCTTGACATGTCGTCGAAGCTGGCGCTGTCGCCGCTGGCCGTATCGTAGGAAGGCGGACCGCTTCTTCCATAAACCAGCACGTTGCCCATGCGAATGGCCAGGATGCGGCGCAAATCGGTGCCCGGGCGATCAATATTGTATTCGACGAGGTCCTTGAGCCAGATCGCCATTTTCAGCAGATGCCCTTCCAGCGAGGCGACCAGCGCTTCCAGCCAGTTCCGCAGCTTTTCGCGCGAATCCAACCCGAGCAGCGACCAATGGGGCTTGTCGCGCCGCCCGTTCTTGCGCCAGGCCTCGACGCGGTTGCATTGGCTGGTGATCCAGCTTGCGTATTGCGAGCGCAGAAAATCGGTGTTCACCTCGTGCGGGAACACCGGCACGGGCTTCAGCGCGCGATAATCGATGTTCAACAGCTCGCGCATCAAATGATTGAGCTGCGTGATGACGCGGTCGTCGCTGGAATCCACCAGCCCGAAAATTTCCGCCTGCATCGCCTCGAGGATTTCGCGGCGCACATCGCGCTCCTCCGGCTCGGGGAAAAGGTCTTTTGCCGCCAAGAGGGAAAGGATTTTCTCCGTTGAAGCTTCCGAGACGGATTTAAGCACCTGGTCCCGGCGCAACACCGGTTTTTCGAGCTGCCGGCAAAGTTCGTCGAAGAAAAATTCCGCGCCGCCGGTTTCGGCGTCCTCGATCATCCGCATGAACGAGCGATAGCCGCTCGCGTCCGAAGGGCCGAACACGCGTTTGAATTCCGGCTCAGATGTGATGCCGCGCACAAAAAAGCTGTCGCGTTTGAGTTTCGTCTCATCCAGCACGCCGCCGCGATGGGGAAAGCGGTAATAATTGAGCGTGTAAAAATTCGACACGGCGGGATTGGAAATATCGCCGAGCGGATCGTATATCCATTTCACGCGCGACATGAAATTGGCCGCGGCGGGGCCGGCTTCGTTGATGAGATTGGCCCACCAAAGCAGCACCAGGTTGAGCGGCAGCGGGCTTTTGGTGTTGCGTCCGCTCTTGTAATAATTGAACACGGCGCATTTCCACCAGGTATTGATGCCTTCGTTCAATTCGCTCGGCTTGGCGGGCGGATTTTTGTCGAGCGCAAGAAAGATGTTGAAACCGTCAATCTTCAACTTGCGCGCGTAAAGCGAAACGATGGTCGCCGTCTTGCCCCGCTTAAGGATGCGCGTGAAGAGCAGGCGCGGATTGTATTTTGGAAAACGGTTCTCGGGCGGGATGTCAATGGGCGCATCGTTCGCGTTGGGCGTGTTGCCAAAACCGAGATCAATCCTGGTGAACTTGGCGTTCGCGTCGTTGCCCACGCCGGGAAAATCGAGCAGATCGGCGCGCTCCATGAATTTCTTGAAGTTCGACTGCTCCAGGTAATCCGGGTTGACCGGAATGATCAATTCGAGCACAAGGCTTTGCAAATGCCCGTAATCTTCCGGCGAAAGATTGAGCACGTGCGGCAACGAAGGCGAAAGCCCGAGATAGACATGGTCACCATCCACCTTGAAACGCAACTGGCGGATTTGGTCGGCAATCTGGCGGTCGCGCGTCATGGCCGTCGCGTCCGGCGGAGGGCCGTCGAACGCCACGAGCACTGAATCCATGTCGAGCAGGAGCGCGGCAACCTGCAAATCACAGTGGATCGTGCGTCCGCCCCACATTTCCTGGAATTTTGCGAGCGCAACCTTGAGCTTTCGATGCGCTTCTGTCAGGGGCGCGGCGGAATCCCACAAAATATCGGCCGCGAGCGCTCCGACCAGTTCGGGATCGGAGGAGAATTGAGGGTCATCGAGCAGCCCGGCAAGAATGTTTTTCCAATTTTCCATTCCTTCGCGCGCGACCAGCGGCTGAAAACGTGTCAATTCCGCCAGCACCATCGAATCAAACACGCTGCATACATCGAGCAACAACTCAACGGCTGCGCGATTGAGCTGGCCGGGACGCGATGGAAAACGTTTCTTGACGGCCTGCACACGATCGCGAAATTCATCCACCGTCCAGATGGTCGCCGTGCCGTTGTGCAACGGCCCGAGGCATTCAGTATCGTAACCGCGGCCGAGGACATGCAGCAATTCAATCTGGTTGAGCAGCTTCATCTCAACCGGATATTGCGGGGTCATGACATGATATCGCCCCGGCACCGGAGTGGTGCTGCCGATGGAAAACCGGCTCAAGCACGCTGACGCATCCTTGCCCAGCCGGAACGGGTTCAAGAGGTTGATCCACGGCGGAGGATCGGCCTTGAACTCGTCCGGCATCATGAAATAGCACGGCAAACCGCCGGGCCAATAAAGCGCGGAATTTTTGCCGTCTTCACCGGCAACGCGTTTGCGCACAGACATGCTGTCGAAATAGGCCGAGACGAGGATGGACTTGCCGGTCTGTGATGGTCCCCAGATGGCGACGGCCGGTTTTGTATCGAGCGCGGCGGCATCGGCTGCGGCAAATCCGTCGCGGGCCTCGTAAAGGTCGTGGACCCACCCGCTGAGGGAGAGGCCATATTTATCGGTGCGGCGGGAGCCAAAGTCCCAGTACCAATCGAGAAGGGTGTTAGCAAATTCGTGCTTCATCGTCATCGCCTTGCGCTTTACTGTCGCCCCCGGCGTGATGATAATTCAACTTGCGCGGGGCCGCAAGCCGATTTGCTTTTTTTTCGACGTTTAAAAGAAAAATTTTTTTAAATTGAATTGGATGAAGTGAAAATGCGCGCGGAAATTTGGTTTTATGGCAAAGTAACCTCCGCATAAAAAAAGCGCGGCAACAATTGTCATTTTGCTTCTCGGAAATCAAAAGCGCGGACAGAGAATTCCCCCTATCAGTATATTCAGATCAAGGAAAGCCCCTGATTCGAGCCCGTTGGCAATATGGTTACGAGGGCAAGTCATCGCCACGCATGGACGAATCGTCACCGTGAAATTTCCATTAAGCTCGGCGCGATGTCAGGTTTTTGATTAAGAGGAGCGACGCCAGGACAATGGACACTCCAATCATTTGACGGATTTTTTTTGCATCGATAAATTTTTTTGCAGAAGAAATCCAAAAAAATTTGCGCGAATGCGGAATGAGAGTACATTGTCGCGATTCAAGGATTAGCCACTAGCCTTATGAACACTGGAACTCTATTCTCATCTCTTCGAGGCGCCGCCGTCATGGCTGCGCTTTTCTTTGCCACGGGCCATGGAAACCTCCATGCCCAAACTTACGGCCGCATTGATTACGACGTGCTCAAGCGTGAGCAACGCGGTTTGGGAAATGTTTTGACCGACGGGGAAACCGACTTGAGCAGCGGCGAGACGCGCATGCGCAACAACTCGCTGCATCTTTCAGCCGAAGACGTCGCCCGGGCGGCGTCCAAGGTTGCGCATTTGCGCGCAATGGCCCAGTTGCATCCGGAACGTTGCGCCCGAACGACCGGTGCCTTCCTGCTTCCAGCCAGCCTGGCCCTGCAATCGCTCACAAACCAGTTTTTCGGCAATATCAAACCGCGAATCGTCCGGCTGGAGGACAACCTCGACGCTTACGTGACGCAGCTCCAACGGCTCGACCCCAAACTTGCGGCTGAGTTGCGCTCATTGATCGATGCGTACAACCGCGCGGCGTTCGATGTCATCAAAAACAGCGAGAACGCCAACGGCTCGATCGAATACAACCCCAATTCAATCGATGCCGCCGTCGCGCCGAACCTGCGGCAAAATTCAATTTTTGAAAACGTCAACCGCGCTGGCAATGGGGGTTCCAGCGGCGCTGGCGGCGATTTGAACGATCCCAATAATCCGAACAGCCCGAATTATCGCGGCGGTTCCGGGGCGAACAATTTTGACCCGAACAATCCCAATTTCGGAGGCTCGGGCGGGCTCATCTCGCCGGCGAACTTCCGCGGGACCATCCGCGACACCGGCGGGCAAATCCTTAACGCGGATGATTTTCTCGACAACAAAACGCTTGTCAGGCGGACCAAGAGCGACAATGGCATCCTGACGCGGGAGGTAAAAATCACGGGCGACCTTGCGCCCGACGGCAGCGGCGGCGCGATTTTCCGCAAGCGCGACTCCAAGGCAATTGACTGGCAGTTTGACATCGAGGCGAACGACAACGGCTTCACCCTGGTGGACAGATCCAACGGTCCAGCCGATGAAGACAAGGGTTTCAGCGTGCAATCCTGGACGGTCAGGGACCCTTCGGGCCAGACGCAGGATTATCCGGGAACGGAACAGTTGAAATACGCGATGTCTTCGCCCGGCAAGTACACCATCACCGCGAAAGTGATGACGAAACTCAAGACCAATTTCACCATTTACATCAGCCCGGTGAACAATTGAGCCATGCTGAAGCGGCCTGGCTCCGCAGTGCAGTTGCAGGGGACAAAGGGGGATTCGCAACCGAACGTTAGGACCAACGAACATCCATCATTGCTGGCCTGACCGCCAGTTCGATGATTCCGACGAAGTACGCAGAATTGCTGAGCCTGCCTCCTGAAACAGACCCGCAGGAGGCGCGCCAGCATTGTCTGCAATTGCAAACGGAGTTACGGCAGCAGAGCCTGGCCATTCCTCCGGACAATCCCGATTCATCCAAACTTGAAGAACGCCTCCATGAACTCGATAAATATCTCAACAATTTGGCGGACGAAGAAGTTTCACCGCCATCCCCCCTTGAGCCCGGCTCCATGGGCGAATTGTCCCAATCGGTTCCCGAAGAAATCCGAGGGATTTTGGACCTTGGCGAAAATGCGACTCCTGAGCAGGCCCTCGCCAAGGCCGAAGCCCGTTTGAAGGAAACGGTTGATGCCCAATCGGCTCTCAAGCCGAAACACCCCGCCCATCCCAAACTCCGGCGTGATCGCCAGCGTTTTGAGCTGATGACCGCTGAGTTGCGGGAGATGGTTTTCGGCGGCAACGTCCAGCGCCTCTGCGACAATGCCCAGGAAGCGCTGCACGCGCAGCCGCCAGACAATGCAAAGGCGCGGGATTTTCTCCGGCGGGCGCATCCGGAAGCCATGCAATTGCCGCCGGAAAATCCTTGCGTGCGGCGACTGGCGCAACTGGAAGCTCGATTGGAAGAAGCCGTTGCTTCTGCGCCGCCGGCCCTGAACGCCGCGCCAGCATCGGAAACAAATCCCTCCCCTGCACCAAACCTTCCGCAGGAAAATCCATTTCTGCGGCTGGAAATCCTGCTTGACCAGGGGATGGCCTGCCTTGCCCAGGACAAACCGGACGAAACAGCGGCGCGAGAATTTTTTTCAGAAGCGGAAGCGGAAGCAGCCGGCAAGGAAGTTCCTGCAAATCTCCGGAACCGGATGCAGCTTTCCAAGCGCATGATCGAGCAGTTCCGGCGTGAGGCAATCCTTTTGCAGGTTGAGCAAATCTTGAAGCAATCCTCCGCGGCCATGGCGCAACAACCGGTGGGCATTGCCGAGGCCCGTGAACGGCTCGCTGCCGCGGAATGCCTGCTCAAGGAAGCGCCGGATGCGTTTTTCAAAAGCGAAGCCGCGCGGCTCCGACGCGCCATCGAGGAGCATGAACAATGGCTTTTGCATCGCAGGCTCGAACAGCAATTGCCCGCCGACGTTCGACCCAATGTTGCTGAAGAACCAGGGCCAGATCTACCGCTGCAGCAACTTTCCGTCAAAGCGCCCGCTGCGCGTAGCACGCAAAAAATCACCGCAAAATCCGCGCCAGTTGCGCGCATCGCGCCAGTTCGTTCGTCGGCGCGCAACACGCCGCAACCCGTTCCTGAAATAAATCCAGAATCACCAGTCCAATCGGTTGTCCCTGTCGCGAAGGTGAAACGCAGCCGGGCATTGGAAGTGGCATTTGCGCTGGTGTTCATCGGTCTCATAGCTGCTCTCTGCGCCGGTGTTCGAATCATCAAGGCCATGTACACCTTGACTGGATGGCTTGAAAGTCTTCCCATCAGTCAGCCGGTGTCAACCCGGCCGAAAATCGCCGAACAACCGGCAAAGACATCGCCTGTGCTCCCTGCCGCGCTTCAACCGGAACTGGGCGAAGTCAGCATCATCGTCACGCCGCCTGAAGCGGAATTGTTCACGAACGGCGTTTCTCTGGGTCACCCGGATTATCCGGTTTTTCTCCGCGGCCAGACGGGACAGGAACTCAAGCTCACAGCCGAGCTGAACGGCTATTCCAACGGGACTAAAACCGTGACTTTTCCCACGTCGCAATTTGCTGATGATGAAACCTTGGAATTGCAGCCCAAACCCGCGCTCCTCATCGTTCGCAGCGACCCGCCCTCGTCCGAGGTCGTGCTGCATAAGGAACGTTCCGGCCAGGTTACGCTCGCCCGTTTGGATGACGGCATCGAGTTCACTCCGGGCGTTCCGTTTGAATTGTCCGTCCAGGTGCCGGATTACGAGCCCGTCCACACGAATCTTGCCGCGCTCAAACCCGGCGAACGGAAGCTGGTGGATTTCGGAAAACTCAAACTGCAAACGGCCACGATGCATTTGAAAGCCTATCCGCCCGACACGCAATTCTCGATTGTTTATCTCGGACACGAACCGATTCCTTATGGGACCCGAACCAATCTTGAAGGCATTATCCCGCGAGTGCCTTTCGAGTTGATCGCCGAGCATCCCGGCTATGCCTCAGTCAGCAACAGCTTCCTGCTCAAGCCACGTGACGCGGTGAACTACGATTTCGGCAAACTCCCGCCGCTTTCAGCTTCATTGGTGGTGACGGCGTCGCCCGAAGCTTTCGATTTAAAAGTGGCGTGGGACGGCGCGTCGAAGGATTACGGCTCGGAAAGGCGGGCGGCGGGATTGCCTTCCGGCAAAAATCTGTTGGTGACCGTTTCGGCTGCCGGACATCAAACTGCGACAACCAATCTTGTCCTCGAACCGGGCGAGCAGAGGGAGCTTTTCTTCGGCGGACTTCAACCCGCCAAAAGCTACGTGCTGCTCAAGTCCGATCCACCCGGCGCTGATGTCACTTACAGCATAGACGACCATTTTCCCATTGATGCCGGCGTGACGGACCACATAGACGATTTGCCGCTCGGTCATATCATCAAAGTGACGCTGCACAAGGCCGGTTATGTGGATCAATTGATCAAGCATTCCCTCTTGGTGGCAGGCGAGACGCTGGATTTCGGGCATTTGATGCCAATGGTCTATACCAATACCAATGTCAGCACGAAAACAGCCCATCCAGAAAAAACCAAACCCACCCCAACTCAGCGCAATGCAGCCGCCAATATTGAACGGCTTCTCAAGGAAATCGATGCGCACATCCTCGTGATCAGCAACAACGTGCCGCTCACCGAAACTTCCCGCCGCGAATGGAACGAGTGGATTGACAAGGTCACGGCCATGAACCACGAAAATGCCCTGATTTGGAACAAACTCGATGCGCCGTTGCGCAAGCTTCGCGACGTCGTCAATCGAACCAGCCCCTTTTCAATCGCTCCGGTCGCCAAAAATTCGCCATAATTGCTTCTAAACCATACTGAATTGGCATTCCGGTGTGTTTCATGCCACATTTCCCACAATCAGAAGGTTGTCAGGGCACTGATGCTGTTGCAGGCCGCGCCTGGCACCCGCTGAGCGCGCGGCATGAAAAAAGAACTTAAAAATCTCGTCAAATCCTTCTCGATTGAATTGCCGGTTTATTCAGTCGTTGTGGTCATTTATTTCTTCCTGGTACTGCATTTCCTTGGAGACCGGCTTTACCAAATGTTCCTGAAGGAACGCCCATGGTATGCGGTCCTGTCGCTGCTGTTGATCATCGCCCAAGGCGTTGTTTTGGAATCGCTCACGCGCGCGCTCTTGCAATTCATCCGCGGAAATCGCGAGGACTGACGTGGACTTCCTCATCTCCCACACTCACATCAACCCGTTCTATTTGATGATTGTCGGCTTCATTGTCGGCGTGCTCGGCGGATTTTTTGGCGTGGGCGGAAGTTTTCTGGCCGGGCCGGCGCTGTTCGGGGTGGGTGTGCCGATGAATTTTGTTGTTGGCACCGACCTTGCCCACATCGTCGGCAAATCCATCGTCGCGGCGCGCAAACATCGCGCGCTGGGCAACATTGACCTGCGTTTGGGCGGCATCATGGTCATCGGCACGATTGCCGGCGTCGAGACTGGCGCGCAATTCATCCAGGCGCTCAAGCGCACCGCGCACATTGATGTCGTCGTGGGCATCAGTTTCATTGTCATCCTGCTGGCGA